>NZ_JAGPZB010000004.1:0-185248 GCF_024454115.1 Corynebacterium sp. CCUG 65737 | reverse complement strand
AGCATATACTTTCCTGAAACCTACAGGTCACCCCATGAAAATCGGCGATTCCGGACACACATTTTGACCCTTAACCCGAGAAGTTCCAGAAGAAGGAGGACGGCTGCATCAAGGTCGTCCTCAAGCCGTAAGAACCCGTGAAAAGAATTGTCGGGCTGACAGGATTTGAACCTGCGACCCCTACACCCCCAGTGTAGTGCGCTGCCAAACTGCGCCACAGCCCGTTGCTCCCAAAGCATTCTTGGGGAACTTCGATAGATTACAACACGGTCAGTTTAATCAGTAATCAGCAGGTCACGTAGAGTCGCACTATGGGTAAGTTTGACTGGTTCTGGAAAGCGATGGGCTCTACGTCTGAGCGCAACGACAAGAAGTCGAAAGGCATTGTCGCTACCGCGCACGAGCTCATGCCTGCGTACGAGGGGCGCAGTGATGCGGAGCTCGCCAAGGAGATCCGGGCAACCGTTGTGGACGGGCAGATTCAGAAGAAGCCAGAGTTTCTCGCCATTCTTTCTGTGGCCTCAACCCGCACGTTGGGGATGACGCCGTTCAACGTGCAGAATCAAGCGGTACTGCGTCTGCTCGAAGGCGACGTGATTCAGATGGCCACCGGTGAAGGCAAGACGCTCGTGGGTGCGATGGCTGCCACGGGCTTCGCACTCACTGGCAAGCGTGTGCACGTCATCACCGTGAACAACTACCTCGCGCAGCGTGACGCGGAGTGGATGCGCCCGCTCGTCGAATTCTTCGGGCTCACGGTGGGCTTTGTCACCGAATCGAGCGAGCGCGAAGACCGGGTTGAATCGTACAGGGCGGACGTAGTCTACGCGCCAGTTGCGGAAATCGGATTTGACCACCTGCGCGACAACCAAATCACGAGTCGTGGCCAGACTGTTCAGGCGCGAGCTGACGTTGCGCTTGTCGACGAAGCAGACAGCGTGCTTGTCGACGAAGCCTTAGTCCCGCTCGTCCTCGCCGGTTCCAAGCCAGGGGAGCAGGCTACCGGGCAGATCACGGAGGCTGTTTCCCATTTGAGGGAGGGGATCGACTACACGATCGATGCGGATCGCCGCAATGTGTTCCTGACCGACGACGGCGCCGCCAAGGTGGAGAAGTCTCTCGGTATTGACTCGCTGTATTCGGATGGGAACATCGGCACGATTCTCGTCCGCGTCAACCTCGCATTGCACGCGAAGGCGCTGCTCATCCGCGATGTCCACTACATCGTTCAGGACGGCAAGATCGACCTAGTGGATGCCTCCCGTGGTCGCGTCGCTGAGCTCCAACGCTGGCCCGACGGTTTGCAGGCGGCTGTCGAAGCGAAGGAAGGACTCGATGTCAGTGAGGGCGGCCGCATCCTCGACTCCATCACGCTCCAGGCACTGATGCGCCGTTACCCGCTCGTGTGCGGGATGACGGGTACTGCGGTGGAGGCGACGGATCAACTGCGCCAGTTCTACGATCTGCGCGTCTCGGTCATCGAGCGGGCTAAGCCCCTGCAACGTTTCGACGAGCAGGATCGCGTCTACGTCACCATGGATGAGAAGTTCAAAGCCATCGTCGCCGAGATTGCCCACCTTCATGGGACGGGGCAGCCAGTGCTCGTCGGCACGCACGACGTGGCTGAGTCTGAGGCTCTTGCTGACGCTTTGATGCAGCGCGGCATCGAGGTCAACGTGCTCAACGCCAAGAACGATGCGGAGGAGGCGCGCATCGTGGCAGAAGCGGGTGATCTGGGCCGCGTCACGGTGTCGACGCAGATGGCCGGACGAGGTACCGACATTCGCCTGGGCGGCGCTGACGAGGCCGACCACGACGCCGTTGCGGAACTCGGTGGACTAGCGGTGATCGGTACGGCCCGCCACCGCACAGCGCGCCTGGACAATCAGCTCCGTGGCCGCGCGGGACGCCAGGGCGATCCTGGCTTGAGTTTGTTCTTCGTGTCCCTCGAAGATGACATCGTGGCCGCGGGTGGAGCGGACGAGAAGATCTCTGCGCAGCCCGATGCCGATGGCCGGGTGGACGCAAAACGCATCCACGACTTCGTGGCTCACTGCCAGCGTGTCACTGAAGGCCAACTGCTGGAAATCCACGCGCAGACGTGGAAGTACAACCAGCTCCTTGCAGATCACCGGGCTATTATCGACGAGCGCCGCGGCATCCTCTTGGACACCGACCGTGCATGGGTCGAACTGTCGCAGCGTGCGCCGGAGAAGGCTGCGGAGGTCGAGGCTGCGGGCGTCGATAAGCATGTGCGTGAACAAGCCGCGCGCGAGATCATGCTTTTCCACCTCGACGACGAATGGTCCGAGCATCTGGCCCATATGGACGACGTCCGCGAGTCCATCCACCTGCGGGCCATCGCGCGCGAAACCCCGCTGACCGAGTATCACCGAATTGCCGTGCGGGAGTTCAAGGAGCTGGCACAACGCGCTGTCGATCGTGCCGTTGACACCTTTGAGCAGGTGCTTATCGACGACCGCGGCGCCCACCTCGCTAACGCCGGCTGGAAGCGCCCGAGCGCAACGTGGACCTACATGGTGTCCGACAACCCGCTCGCCGGGGGAGGAAATTCGGTCATCTCTGGGATAGCCAGCATGTTCCGGTAGGTTAGAGCGCGAACCGCCCACGATCGCAGCGCGGTCGACGAAGTTGTCGGTATGATGGGCGTGAAGTTGAATAACGATTGACATCCGTCGAAAGCGTCAGGAGAAGACATGAGCGAGAACACCGGTACGCCGGAGGCACAGGTAGAAACCACTTCGGTATTCCGTGCCGATCTTCTGAAGGAGATGGAGACGGGAGCTACCGCCTCTGACAACGTCGGTGGCGTGGAGGGCCTGCCGGAAGGCGCAGCCCTCCTCGTTGTGAAGCGTGGCCCGAACGCAGGTGCCCGCTTCCTGCTGGACCGTGACACCACCACCGCAGGCCGCCACCCCGAGGCAGACATCTTCCTCGATGACGTGACTGTGTCCCGCCGTCACGCTGAGTTCCGCCGCAATTCCGGCGAGTTCGAGGTCGTCGACGTCGGATCCCTCAACGGCACCTACGTTAACCGCGAGCCGCGCAACTCCCAGGCGCTGTCTACCGGCGACGAAATTCAGATCGGCAAGTTCCGCCTCGTTTTCATCTCTGAATCTGAGTAATCCTTCTGCACAGTGACCGCGATCCGGAAAACCCAACAACAGGCACCCCAACAGGCAAAGAAGACGGGGAACAAGACCATGTCCATCGGCGTGGTCATCCAACGCCTGCGCGAAGAATTTCCGGATGTCACTGTGTCGAAGATCCGGTTCCTCGAATCGGAGGGGCTGATCAGCCCGGAGCGCACAGAGTCGGGGTACCGGCGCTTCACTGAGGCTGATATTGATCGCCTGCGCTACATCTTGGTGACGCAGCGGGATAACTACCTGCCGCTCAAAGTCATTCGTGAGCAGCTTGAAGCCATGGATTCCGGAGACGTCGTCGTGGTCTCTGAGCAGGTCATTTCCTCGGAGAGCATCGGCGCGGCGAAGGCGACGCGCCTGACAGACAAAGACGTGGCCGTGCAGGCTCAGTGCGAGCAGCCCTTCGTAACGAAGTGCATCAATGCTGGATTGATTGTCCCGGACTCGAGTGGGTTGTTCTCCGCCGATGACGTACGGATCGTCAGCACGGCGGCTTCGTTGGCTGAATTCGGTCTTGATGGACGCCACCTGAAAGCCCTTCGTAACGCTGCAGGCAGGCAAGCGGACATGGTGGCAAAGGTCGTTGACCCTGTTGCGAAGTCGGGTAAAGCCTCCGCAAAGCAGGAAGCTGACGAGCTCGGGCAGCAGGTGGCCTCGCTTGTGGTGTCTTTGAACTCTGCCTTGGTGAAGAACGAGCTGCGCCGCGGGCTAGGGGCGTAGGCCTATGACCTCTGTTCCCGTCACATTTTGTGGGGTCTTTCCCATCGGGCCGGAAAGCTTCCTGTGTGCACTGTTCCTATGGGAGGAGCGTCGCCGTTTCGTCCCGGTGTGGTTGCCGCCCGTCGGTGGGGCGCAGCTCATTGGACGCATCGGTGACTGGGAGCCCACGCGCCCCGACACGCATGATCTGCTGCTCGATCTCATCGAGCAGTCCACTGCCGGCATTGCTGCTATTGAGCTGACTAACTATCACAATGGCGTGTTCATGGCGCAGATCACGATGGAGGACGGTGCCGAGTTCGATTGCCGCCCGACGGACGCGTTCGTCCTGTCCGTCATGCTGGACATGCCGATTGAGGTTGATGAAACTGTCTTGTCGCAGTCGTCATTGTGGCTGTCAGCGGAGGATGCGCTGGATTACTTCGACATTGAAGTCGATGACGATGCGGTACCAGCCGGATCTGATTCTGCCTCTGGTGATGCCAAGGCAGACGCTGATTTTCAGCAACTGATGCGCGATCTCGGCGTATCAGAGCAGGACCTCGGATTCGAAGGATCCGATGTTAAAGATGTGACTGAAGATGACAGTGAGGAAGAGTAGCTCTAAAGTTAAAGTTGAGCTTGAAGTTACGGCGTGTCGGTGTCCCTGGTCTTGACCGCAGCTTAAGCTTGGCTTTAAATAACTAGTGCGCCCTTCTCTAAACATCATGGGAGTAATTACGTGAGTATCTTCGACAGTCACGATGACATCGACGCCCCTGTCCAGGAAAGCCTGTTTGACCTCGGGCCGTCGGATGAGGTTGGCTACCGCGTGCCCATCGCATGCCAGGTTGCCGGCATCACGTACCGCCAGCTGGACTACTGGGCGCGCACCGATCTGGTGAACCCCTCCATCCGAAACGCCACAGGCTCCGGCTCGCAGCGTCTCTACTCCTTCACTGACATCCTCGTCCTGAAGATCGTCAAGGGCCTGCTGGACACCGGCATCTCCCTGCAGAACATTCGCCTCGCCGTGGACAACCTGCGTGATCGCGGCATCAACGAGATCTCCGAGATCACCCTCGTTTCCGACGGCACCACCGTCTACGAGTGCCGCAGCAACGACGAGATCATCGACCTGCTCGGCGGTGGCCAGGGCGTGTTCGCCATCGCTGTTCCGCAGATCGTCAAGGAGCTCACCGGCACCATCTCGGCGTTCCCCTCCGAGCGGATCGGCGGCGACGCTGTCGCAGAAGAATCCGACAACGTCGTCGCACTCGATGAACTGGCTGCCCGCCGGGAGCGTCGCAGCTCCTAGGGTCAACCGAAGATACGTCAAACCCTGCTGGATAATCTCCAGCAGGGTTTTCCTTTTACGTAGGGAGTTTTAGAGTCCTACTGCCTCGCGGATAGCGGAATCGACTGGGGAAGAGAGGTCAGTGGAGGAGGTTGCTGCGTCGATAAGCACCTGGTCTTTTGGCGCGGCACCAACGTGAACGACAGACAGTTCAACTCCAGCTGCACGAGCGTGTGCGATAGCCGGTGTCACGTCAGCGTCGTCGACAGTGCCTGAGGTAATCAACATCACTCGGATGGGAGTTTCAACAGACTCTGCATACTTCAGCGCGGCTGCGACGGCTTCACGGGTGCGGGGGGCACCGGCATTGATGAAGCCTTGTGCGGCGGCACCGATCTGCGCGCCATCGTTGGTGAACTCCACGTTGCGGCGGAAGCTCTGGGTGACGCCGGGGTTGAGCGGCGAGGAGTAGTTCCACAGCGCAACTTGGCGCCCAGCGTCCGTAAGTGAAGTAGCCACCGCTCCAATGCTTTGGGCCACCGGTTCCGCAAAGTGTGCCATTTGATCCGAGGTGTCCAGCAGGAACAGGGTGTCAATCGGTTCACCGATCTCCGTCTGCGCTGGTTCGTGCTCCTGCGCCGCTGTGGAGATGCGTTCTCCACCGTTGGGGCGGGCAGCGGCCCAGACCGACTCAGCGACGACCGGGAGCTGGGAGTCGTTGCCGTACTGTTCACTCGCGAAGTCTGCGAATGCTTGAGCCGCTCGAGTTTGGTCCTCTGTGACGGCGTCCGTCGTATTCAGCGGGATGGCAGAGTAGACGACAGAGGTATCGGCTAACGGGCTGAATGTGAATCCGTCGGGGACGTTGGATTCATCGCTGGCAACGAAGCGGGTGGAGTTCGCGGTGTCGGATGCCGCGGTGCCCACACGCTGTTCGGTCAGGGCGGCAACGGCGGCGTTATCGTTGTCAGCTACAGCGGAGGCGACAACTGCAGATGCTTCGGGCTGTTCATCGGTGGGGAAGTCCACCTGTTTGATGTCCACTGTGGCCGGGTCGATCTCATTAGGCCCGGCAAGTCCGACGACCGACGAATACACGGAGGCGGGCTCGTTGGTCGTGGCACTGCGTTGTGCATGCGCGATCTCCTGGTGGGAGATCGGTGTGTTAGGCGCAATGTATACAGCGGCCTCGCTCAGGTTGTCCACGTAGACAGGCTGAACACAATAATCGCGGACCACAGGCTGGGAGTTGGCGTAGGCGTTGATCACCTCGCGGGCCACGCCTTCCGACGACGCAGCGACGGGCAGGGCTAACTCACCGGACACGCACTCGGGCGCGGCTTGGTTCCCGCCCGCTTTGCCACGATGCGTTCCCCACACCACCCCCGCAGCCGCAACCGCAAGCATCATGAGGGCGAGCAATACGAGGAACGCAATTGCGCCCTTGGACAGGGCGTAGTTGTTCTTGCCGTTGGAATGCCGAGCCATGGTCTGCCTTTCGCAATAGTTACGATAGACAGCTTATCGGGTAAATGCAGCGTCAAGAAGTTGAAGCAGCTGATTTCGCAAAGGTTCCGCTCGCGCAGAGAACGCGCGCTGCTTTGCTACGTACTCAGCTTTGCCCTCCGGCGTCTCAATCGGGACCACCCCGAAGCCGAGCGTGCGGCAGTCATACGGGGAGGCCTCCATGTCCAGCAGTCGAATATCCATCGCCAGCTCCAGGCAGTCCAGCATGAGGTCACCGGGCACAAGCGGGCCCATCTTGGTCGCCCATTTGTACAGGTCCATGCCCACGTGAAGGCATCCGCACTGGTCATTCGCGGGGCGGGTGGCAGAGTCAAGCACGGTCAGATTGAGCGGTTTCGCGGGTGGAGTGAAAAAGCGGTACGCGTCAAAGTGCGTGCACTTCAGATCGTGCTGCTTGACCACGTCATCTGTGCCCCGTTGCCCCAACCGCAACGGAACGTCGTGACGGGGTCGCCCGGTGTTGTAGACCATGGCCCATTCGTGCAAACCGAAGCAGTCGAACTGCGGGCGGTTGTGATCAATAGCGCGCAACAGAACCCGAATATTTTCCATATCGGACCGCCGGCGGGCGAGGAACGATTCGACGTCGAGGGTGACTGTTCCGTCAGGGCCGCGCTGGTAATCGCGCCATGAAGTGTGAGGGGCATCGGACGCGTCGAGAAGCTTCGTGCCAAGGCCCGGGTGCCAGCGCGTGAGGTGCGTGGGGCGAACAGGGTAGTAGTCGAAGAGGAAATCCCAGATCGGATGCTTCTCACCACGGCTGCGCCGCGCTATGTGCGGATCGACCCACTGTCGGGCACGCTTCTCGTGGGTTTCAGCGAGTTCGCTCCACTCCTCACGCGCGAGCGAGATCATTGCTCATGGGTCCAGTCGGTCACGGTGCCCACGTACTCCTCGATCAGGTCCTCAAGCGCGAGAACACCCACTAGCTCACCGTTGTCGCGGACCTGGGCCATGTGAGCGGAGCGACGGTGCATTGCGGTCAACGCGTCGTCGAGGCTGCCGGAGCCGTCGACAATGCTCAAGCGACGGACGCGGTTGTACGGGATGACCGGGCTCTCCATCTCCGAGTCGAGGAGGTCGAGGACGTCCTTGACGTGGATGTACCCGAGCAGTGCGCCATCGGTGCCCTCCACCGGGAAACGCGAGTATCCGGTCTCACGGACAGCGTTTTCAAGGACGCGCAGAGGAATCCCTTGCCGGGAGTAGGGGATGGTCACCAGCTTGTCGATGGGGATCATCACCTCCTGCAGGCTGCGCGACTCGGACGACAGGGCAGAGGCAAGGCGGGCGGTCTCCTCTTCGTCCAGAAGCCCTTCCTGCCGGGACTCCCAGATCATGTTGGCCAGCTGCTCCTGGTCCACTGTGGCGTCGAGTTCGTCGCGCTGCTCAATGCCGAAGAGGTAGAGCGTCCAGCGGGCGATCTCGTTCAACGCGAAGATCAAGGGCCGGGTCAGCTTCACCCAGACATTCATCACCGGTGTCAGCCACACAGCGAGCGTTTCAGGCCCGGCGATCGCGATGTTCTTCGGGATCATCTCGCCGAAGATGATGTGGAGGATCGTGATGATGAGCAGGGCGATGACGAACGAGATCGGGTGCAGGAGGTTCTCCGGCACTCCGATGCTGGTGAAAGGATCCTCCAAAAAATGCGCGATGGCAGGTTCGGCGACCTTACCCAGAATGAGCGAGGCGAAAGTGATGCCGAACTGAGCGCCGGCCAAGTACAGCGACAGATGCTCCGTGGCTTCCAAAGCGCGCCGTGCGCTGGTCTTGCCCTGCGCGATCATGGATTCGAGGCGATCGCGTCTCGACGAGACGAGCGCGAACTCCGTGGCCACGAAGAAGGCATTGGCAGCTAGCAGGGCGATGATGAGGATGGTGGCAGTCCAGATGCTCATGACTGGTACCTCCCGATATCATCGGAGGAGATTGGCGTCAGAATGGCTTTGTCCAGTCGACGGCCCTCCATGATGGACACACGAGCCAGCCAACGGCCAGCGTTCGCTTCCTCGAGCTCCTCCGAAAGATCTTGGGCAGGGTGGGGGAGAACCACAGTATCGCCGACAGAGGGGACTTGGCCGAGCGAGGCCATGATCAACCCTCCAAGAGTTTCATACGGCCCGTCAGGGGCGGTGTAACTGATCCGCTCCGACAGTTCGTCGAGGCGTACAAGGCCGGAGACTTCCCACGACTTTCCGAAGCGCTGGCAGTCGCGCTCGGACTCGCGGTCGTCGTACTCGTCGTAGACTTCGCCGAGGATTTCTTCGACGACGTCTTCAATGGTGACCAAGCCCTGGGTGCCGCCGTACTCGTCCGCAACGAGCACAACCTGTGAACCGGCGGAACGCACTTGATCGAGAACAGCATCTCCGTCGAGTGTGCCGGGGACGTAGCTGACCGGCTTGGCTAGATCGCCTAGCCGCGTCGTGGCGCGTTGGTCCCGGGCGACCGAGAACGCGTCTTTGATGTGAACCAGTCCCACGGTGTCATCCAGGTCACCGTTGCGGACAGGGAAGCGGGAGTGGCCGGATTCCATCGCCAATGCGATCAAATCGTTCACCGTGTCCGAGACATCGAGGGACTTCACCGTCGACCGCGGCGTCATGACCTCTTCCGCGGTGGTCTCGCCGAACTGAAGGGAGCGATCAATCATGCGGGCAGTCTGCTCATCCAGTCCACCCGCTTCTGCGGAGCTGCGGACCATAGCGCCCAACTCAGGACCTGAGCGGGCGGAGGCGAGCTCATCTGCCGGCTCAATGCCGAGCTTGCGCACGAACCAGTTTGCCGACGCATTCATCGCCTTAATGAACCACTTGAACACCGTGTTGAAGGCATTGACGGGCGGCACGACGAAACGGGCCGTGGCCAACGGCTCAGTAATCGCGATGTTCTTCGGTACCAGCTCGCCGAACACCATGGACAGTGTCGTTGCCACGACGAGGGCGAGGATGAGGGCGACGGCGCTCGAGGCGGACTCACTGAGCCCAACGAGCTCGAGCGCGGGGCCGAAGAAGCGAGCCAGCACCGGCTCTGCAAGAAAACCAGTCGCAAGAGTAGTCAGCGTGATGCCCAGCTGCGCCCCCGAGAGGACGAAAGAGAGGTTACTGTGGTCGCGTTGAACGGCCAGAGCGGTCTTATCTCCCTTCTCCTGCACATGGTTGTCCACGGTTGAGCGCTCCATGCCGGTGAGCGCGAATTCGATGGCGACAAACAGACCAGTTGAGGCCGTGAGCAGCACAAAACCCAAAAGGGCGAGTAGAGAGATGAGAAGATCCATAGGTGGTGTTGTTAGCGCCGTTTCCCGCGGGAGCGCTTGGTTGTCTGCGGTTGGCCGGGCGGCGGTAGCGGGCGGCCGTGGGGTTCCTGCGCGCCCGTAATCTTAACTAACTCGTCGGACATCGGGGTAACGCGGACCTTTTGTGCGTCCACGCCCGCTTTGCGGAGCAGTTGATCGACTTCTTTGCGCTGCTCGTCCATGACCAAGGTCACCACAGTGCCGGACGTGCCTGCGCGGGCGGTGCGCCCGGCACGGTGCAGGTAGGCTTTGTGCTCGGCCGGGGGATCGATGTGGACGACCAAGGACACGTCGCTAATGTCAATGCCGCGTGCAGCGATATCGGTTGCGACCAAAACAGGAACAGACCCGTCTGTGAATCCTTCGATAGCCCGGGTGCGTGCGCCTTGGCCTTTGTCCCCGTGGAGCGGCTGAGCCTCAATGCCGACGCGACGGAGCTTCTTCACCTGCCGGTCCACGCCATGCTTCGTGCGCATGAACATGATGGTCTTGCCCTCGCGCGCGGCGATGAGCGGCACGATCTCGTTCCTGGACTCCCGGCTGCCCACCAGCAGCTGGAAGTGCTGCATCGTGTCCACGGCAGCCTGGGCAGGGGCCGTCGAGTGCGTCACAGGATCCGTCAGGTACCGCTGCACAAGCTTTTCCACGTCACCGTCCAGCGTCGCCGAAAACAGTAGGCGCTGGCCGTTTTCAGGTGTGGCGTCGACAAGCTTGCGGACCTGGGGGAGAAAGCCCATGTCGGCCATCTGGTCAGCCTCGTCGATCGCTGTGACGGCGACGGAATCGAAGCTGAGCTTGCCCTGGTTGATCAGGTCCTGGGCGCGTCCGGGCGTAGCGACGAGCAGGTCCACTGGCGCTGCAAGTGAACGAATGTGGTTGTTGATGTTCACCCCGCCCACAACCTCGAGCACACGCAGACCAACGGCAGCAGCAGCATCGTCGAGTCGCTGGCGGATCTGCGCTGCGAGCTCACGGGTGGGGGCGAGGACGAGGCCGCGCGGGTGGCCGGGTTTGGACGGGGAACCGGCGAGCAGCGCCAGCATCGGTAACCCGAAGGCAAATGTCTTACCTGAGCCCGTCGGCCCGCGCCCCAGCACATCCCGGCCGTCG
Source organism: Corynebacterium sp. CCUG 65737 (assembly GCF_024454115.1). NCBI lineage: Bacteria > Bacillati > Actinomycetota > Actinomycetes > Mycobacteriales > Corynebacteriaceae > Corynebacterium > Corynebacterium sp. CCUG 65737. The sequence goes on along the minus strand of NZ_JAGPZB010000004.1, from coordinate 174,150 downwards.
AGAACAGCGGGGATCGCCGCTTCCTGGATTGGGAAGGGCTCCTCGATTCCTTGTTTCGTGAGAACGTTGACGATGGAGCGGGGCAGGCCGAGATCAGAGAATGTGGGCATCGGATGAAGTGTACAGCCCTACCGGGCTAGTACGTGATTTCCTCACGCTCACCGGACCACGTGGTGTGGTAGGTGCCTTCCATGTCCACGCGCTTGTAGGTGTGGGCGCCGAAGAAATCGCGCTGGCCCTGGATGAGAGCAGCCGGTAGGCGCTCCGCGCGCAGCGAGTCGTAGTAGGACAGGCTTGAGGCGAACACCGGGATCGGCAGACCCAGCTGGGTGGCAATGATGACCACACGTCGCCAGGAATCGACAAGGCCCTTCTCCAGCTCAGACTTGAAGTAGGGGTCGAGCAATAACGACGGCAGCTGCGGGTCGTTGTTGTACGCCTCGGTGATGCGGTTGAGGAACTTCGCGCGGATAATGCAGCCACCGCGCCAGATCGTCGCGAGGTCTTGCGGCTTAATGCCCCAGCCGTACTCCTGGGAGCCAGCGTTGATCTCGTCGAAGCCCTGCGCGTAGGCCACAAGCTTGGAGGCGTACAGGGCGCGGCGGACATCTTCAACGAACTGCTGCTTATCGACGCCGAGCGTCTCCAGCGACGTGACCTCACCCGACGGCAAACCCGTGTCCTGGACGGCCTGGCGCTGCGCCAGCGCCGAGGACAGGGCGCGGGCGAAGACGGCCTCCCCAATGCCCGTTGTGGGCACGCCAAGGTCGAGTGCTTCCTTCACAGTCCAGCGGCCGGTGCCTTTCTGGCCAGCGGCGTCGACAATGACGTCCACCAGCGGCTTGCCCGTCCTCGCGTCGACTTGGCGCAGCACTTCAGCGGAAATCTCGATCAGGTAGGAGTCCAGATCACCCTGGTTCCACTCGGCGAAGATGTCTGCCATCTCAGCCGGCTCGATGCCCGCCGCGTAACGCAGCAGGTGGTAAGCCTCGCCGATGACCTGCATGTCGGCATACTCGATGCCGTTGTGGACCATCTTCACAAAGTGACCAGCACCGTCAGGGCCGATGTGAGTCACGCACGGCACGCCATCGACTTCAGCAGCGATGGATTCCAGCAGAGGACCGAGGGTCTCCCACGACTCTTTCGGGCCACCCGGCATGATCGACGGCCCCTTCAGGGCGCCCTCCTCGCCACCGGAGATGCCCGCGCCGACGAAGTGGCGGCCCTTCGCTGCGACCTCTTTCTCGCGGCGGATGGTGTCGGTGAACAGAGCGTTTCCGCCGTCGATAATGATGTCGCCATCGTCCATGGCCTCAACGAGCTGATCGATCACTGCATCGGTGCCGGCACCGGCCTGCACCATGATGACTGCCTTGCGCGGGCGTTCCAGAGACGCAACGAAGCTCTCAATGGACTCCGAGGGGATGAAGTTGCCTTCGTGGCCGTGCTGCTCCATGACGGCGCGGGTCTTCTCGGGGGAGCGGTTGTAGATGGCCACCGTGTGGCCGCGGGAGGCGAAGTTGCGGGCCAAGTTGGAGCCCATCACAGCCATGCCCACGACGCCGATCTGCGCAAGATTCTCGTTAGTCATGCCCAAAGCATACGCAGGCCAGTCGGTCCTACGCAGGCGATGGGTCATATAAGAACCCTTTAAATACAAACAGATCTATAACCGCGCACGCGATCTAGTTTCGTTGGTAAAATCTCTGCCCATGGAGATGGATTTCAGCAAACTCATGGAACTACGCGACCGTCAGCTCACCGACGACGAACTGGCATACCTGAACGCTCACCACGTCGAATTCGACAGCTTCATCGGGCTGCACTTCACCGCTTTCGGCCCGGAGAAGATCACCGCGACGGTGGAAGCGGATCCGCGCCACCACCAGCCCGCCGGCCAGGTCAACGGCGGGGTGTTCTGCGCCATCGGAGAGAGCATGGGCTCTTACGCTGGGTACGCCGCCGCGGGCGCGCCCGTTGTGGGCATGAACAACAACACGGATCTGATCCGCAGCGTCACCTCCGGCACGATCGAGGCTGAAGCATCGCCCGTCCACCTGGGCCGGCGCACCCAGATCTGGCGCATCGAGATGAAGCAGGAGGGCAAGATCGTCGCGATCACCACCCTGCGCACCATGGTGATGGCCTAACAGCTGGGTTAGAGCCAGTTGTTCCGGCGGAACCACCAGTACATGGCCACGATGGAGCCGAACATCACCACTAAGACAACCGGATACGCATAGCGCCACGACAGCTCTGGCATGTACTCGAAGTTCATGCCGTAGATTCCGGCGATCATCGTCGGAAGGGCCGCCATTCCCACCACGGCTGAGATCGTGCGCATGTCGGAGTTCTGCTGCATGCTCACCTTGGCCACGGACGCGTCGAGAAGCGAGGAAAGCCGCTCATCGAATCCGTTGACGTTGTCGGTGACAATCATCGCGTTGTCCTGCACGTCACGCAGGTAAGAGCGGATCTGCTTGCTCAACAGGTCCTTGTGCAGGTTCAGTCCTGTCTTCAACGCGGGACCCAGCGGGTCAATCGCGTGGCGCATCTCCAAGATCTCACGCTTGTAGGAGTAGATCTTGTCGATGTTGATCTGCCGGCGCGGAGTGAAGACTTCGTTCTCCAGCTCATCGACGTCTTCGCGGAGGAAGGTCGTGATCATGGCGTAGTTCTCTACGACGTGGTCTGCGACCTTCCAGGCGACGGCAGCGGGTCCCAGCGCGGAAATCTCCGGGTCTTCGACAAGCTCCTGAGTGAGGTTCGGAAGCTCCGCGTTGTGGCGGATTGTGATCACGAAGTTCTCGCCGATGAGCATCTGCACTTCACCGGTCGAGATGATCTCGCGCAGGTCAGTGACCTCTTCGTCGTCGCGGTACTCAATCGTGCGGATGACCAGAAACAGCTGATTGTTGTAGCGTTCCACCTTCGGGCGTTGGTGGGCGCTCACGGCATCTTCCACAATGAGATCGTGAATGCCGAACTCTTCGGCGACCTTCTCCATCTGCTCCACGTTGGGCTCGCGGAGGGACAACCACACGTAGCCGCTCTCAGCTTCATTCACTTTCTTGAGAGCGGTGGAGTAGTGGCAGCTGCCAGGTTCAAGTTGACCATCCACAATCACGCGGCAGAAGTCGATCGAACGTTCCACCGGGACAGGGATAGGTTTCTGGGTCGCCTTTTCTGTCTGCTTCGACTTTCCCAGGGAAAGCGGGTTCTTCGGTACCAAGGCAACCCCCTTTGGGCAGATCTATGAACTGGATGAACGGACAGAATCATACGCCCGCCACCGGGTTCGGGGGAACCTGGGGCGGGCGTAGGGGAGAAGAAGGGCGAACTTAGTTCTCGCCGTTGGTGTCACGCACCTCGACGAGGTGCTCAGCCTCCTCCGCGGCGTACTTCTCCAGGTTCAGCAGGGCGGTGCGGCCGTGCATTTGCTGCTGGGTCGCGGCGAGGTTGTAGCGCTTGGGGGACAGGGCGTTGAGCGTCCAGGTGAACATGGACACGATGCGGTTGCGCTTGGACACGAGGAAGGACACGTGGACCAGCAGCCACATGATCCAGCCCAGGAAGCCGGCGATCTCGACCTTGCCCATCTTCACCACGGCGTGGAAGCGCGAAACGATGGCCATGGAGCCCTTGTCGAAGTACTCGAACGGCTCGCGCTGGTCCGGCTCCTGGTCCTTCTCAACGCCCGCCTTGATCGCCTTAGCCGCGTACTCACCGGTCTGGATCGCCACCTGGGCGAGACCCGGCAGCTTGTCCAGATTCATCATGTCGCCGACGACGAAGACATTGCGGTGATCGCCGACGGAAAGGTCCTTGTTCACGGCCACCTTGCCTGCGCGGTCAACCTCCACACCAGCCTGTTCGGCGACCATCTTGCCCAGCGGGGAAGCGGCCACACCCGCTGACCAGATCTTGGTGTAGGACTCGATCGTCGTCTCTTCCTCGGTGTTCATGTCCTTGTAGGTCACCGAGGTCTCGTCGATGTTGGTCACCATCGAGTTGAGGTGGACCGTCACGCCGATGCGTTCGAGCTCGCGCTGCGCCTTGCGGCCGAGGCGCTTGCCGAAGGGCGGGAGGACCTGGGGTGCGCCGTCGAGAAGAATGATCTTGGCGGAGGAGGGGCGGAAGTGCGAGTACTCGTTGCGGAAGCTGCGGTGCGCCATCTCGGCGATCTGGCCGGCGAGCTCGACACCGGTCGGGCCCGCACCGACGATGACGAAGGTGAGCAGGCGCTCGCGCTCGGCCGGGTCCTCGGTGACTTCGGCGCGCTCGAACGCGGTGACGAGGCGGGAGCGGATCTCCAGCGCGTGGTCGAGCGTCTTGAGTCCGGGGGCGAACTCGGCGAAGTGGTCGTTGCCAAAGTAGGACTGGCCGGCACCGGCGGCGACGATGAGAGAGTCGTATTCGTAGGTGTAGGTGTACGGACCCTCTTTGCAGGTGACCGTCTTAGCGTCGAGGTCGATGTCGGTGACATCGCCGCGCATGATGTCGGTGTTCTTCTGCTTGCCCAGGATCTGGCGGGTGGAGGTAGCAATCTCGCCCGAGCCGAGAATGCCCGTGGCCACCTGGTAGAGCAGCGGCGGGAAGAGGTGGAAGTTGGTGCGGCTAATCAGCGTGACGTCAACGTCAGCGCCGTCGAGTTCGCGTGCGGCAAAAAGGCCACCGAAGCCGGAACCAATGATCACGACATGGTGGCGGTTACCTGCGGGGCGGTACGGTTTGTCGGACATGTATGAACTCCTTTTAGCCTTCTAGAACAACGTTGTGCGGATCCGCCATGAAATCATACGCGGGTTTGCAGCAAGTGCGCGCCGTGGCACCGCTACACCGCTGCCACGGCGGTCTATTCTAAACGGCGTGCCCGACAATGCTTCCTATCGTCCCCAGTTAGACCACTTGGCAACTGTGGATCCCGCGCAATGGCCGAGCATCGCGCACGTCCCGTCTGGGCGTGCGATGGGACTTCGGTCGCGGCGGGCGGAGGCGAAGTTCGCGAAAGCGTGCATGCAGGCCGGCCTCGATCTTGATCCGAACGGTCAGCCAGACCTTGTTGTCGATCACGAGGCCATGTTTGCCCGCATCGCCGCTCACGGTTGGATTGGGCTGGCGGAGGCCTACATGGCAGGAGAGTGGCGCACGCAGACCCCGGTAGCGCTCGTCAAGGTGCTCTCCGGCCTGATTGAATCGGGGTACAACCCCCGAACCTCGAGCGCGAAAGCGGATACACGTTTTATCGGTGGGGATGTGCCACCAGAGCTCGTCGCCCGTTACGCCGGGGACGGAATGAGCTCTTTCGCCGGCCATTTCTCAACAGGGGTGCCCACGACGGAGCGCCGCAGCGTCAAGTCGTTCTCGCCGAGCGCGGGCAAGCGCGGGGAGCCGGCCAACTATTTCGTCTCTGTGACGAATTTCAGCGAACCGTTGAGCACGGAAAAGCTGGATCTTGCCGACGCACAGCGCAGAAGCGTCGGCATGCTTCTCGACGCCGCCGGTGTCCACGCCGGCTCCCACATAGCGGAACTTCCCAGTTCCGGCGGGGCAGTGGCTATAGCGGCGGCCGGAAGGCAAGCTACAGTGGATTCGCTCGTAACAGATCCCGGTACCGTACCGGGGCTGCGCGAGCGCCTGACTCTGGCGGGAGTCGACGACAGCGTGCATATCAACGTCGTACAGAGCGTCCAGCAAGCACTCGCACGACGAGAGGGGCGTTATGACGCAGTTGTTTCCGTCGAGACTCTCGAAACCCTCCCGATGCGTCTGCGCCCCACATACACCGCAGTCATGGACGAGTTGCTCACACGGGGAGGCCGTGCCGTCATCCAAACTGTCGTGGCGACAGAGAAGCTCACCCCGGTCGCTGCGTCATCTCTGGAATCGCTCCGCGCCTATGTCTGGCCCGCGTTGGAGTACGGCACGAAGGAGTCGCTGCGCAGGCTCGTCGATAAGCACAGCGGCTTGCGCGTCATCGGTGAGACGCACGCGCCGGAGCACCTCGCATTGTCCTTGGGACACCAACGCACGACATTTCAAGGGCAGCTACGCGAGGCGGCGGCCGACGGATTCGATGCGGTGTACCGGCGCCTGTGGACGTGGCAGCTTGCCCTCCGTGAAGCGCTTGCGCGATTGGGGATGCTCGATGCGGTTCAGTACACGCTTGCGCACAAGCATCGCCGGGGAGTGCGGTAGGGGCAACGTCGAAAAGCGAGCGGAGCTAGGCGCGCGTCCTACTTGACATAATGTACATTATCGGACAAAAGGGGATGTTTTACTGCTTATCCATCTTGAGGCGGATATTGATCTCGCCTTCTTCCGCAATCTTCGCAGCCACGAACTCCGGCGTTTCCACGCCATAGTCGAGACGGTTGAACGGAATGTCGGCGTGCACGATCACGTTGTCTTCCGTGCGCAGCGCGTTGAACTCCTGCGTGATCGTGTTTGTCTCCCCGTGAATGGTCATGTCACCCGTGAGCGTGACGGTGCCGATACTGCCATCGTCCGGAAGCTGCGAAACATCAACGGGCTCCGTCAGGACAAATGTCGCTTCCGGGTACTCCTCCGTGTGGAGGATGCTCCTCCGCACATTAACGTCACGGACCTCGCGATCCGTGACGATATTAGTCATATCCACAGTCACCTCACCGGCGGTCAGCGTGCCGGCCTCGATGGTCATTTCACCCGTGACAGCTGGCGTAGAGCCGGATGTGACGCGCTCATCGCCCGGTAACAGCTCACTAAATGTGAACCCAGCGGACGTCGCATTCTTTCCCATCTGGTTGCTGACCACCCAGTGCCCGTCCACATCGGTTGTCGCGGCTTTGGCACCACTGTCGTCAATGGGCTCGGTCTTGATGCCAGGCGAGTTGAACAGCGCAAAGACGAGCGGAACGATCGCTACCAGAGTGAGAGGAATGATCACCGCCAGACCACCAAAGAACACGATCTTCTGGGTGCGTGTCTGCATGACTTCCCCTCTTTCTGCTTGCAAAACTTCTCAAAACTTCTAGTGAAGCTTTTCGATTCTCTTAGCCATGGTAACCAGCTCATCGCACAAGGACTCAATCTCGTTGATGTCTGCACCCTCAGAGACAGCCGTGGCGATGTCCTCTGCCGCGCAGCGCAGCGCGAATAACCGATCGCGCAGAGTGTCGTCGTTGTGCGGACGCGCGCGGCCCGAACGCCCAAGGTTGCCTGGGACATTGTGCCGCCGCTCGTAGGCGCGCTGCTTGCACGAATCGCTGCAGTACTTGCGGCGGCGGCCGCGCCCCTGCAGTTGTTCAACGGGAGCACCGCACCACAGGCAGGCGCCCGGTTCGTCCTTAGTGTGAAGTGGCTGGTTCATGATCGGATCACTTGTGATCGTAACTGCTGGAACAAACGGTGTGGGTGAGCCGTTGCTATGGGTGGCCGTTATACTTTGAAGATTGCATGGGGCTGCACGACCGCCCCGCAAGCTTCTACAGACCAATAGATGAAGGGACAGATGCAGCATGGCTGATCGGGTACTGCGTGGTAGCCGGATGGGTGCAGTGAGCTACGAGACGGATCGTGACCACGATCTCGCCCCCCGCAGGATGGCGAAGTACCGCACCCCTTCCGGTGAAGTCTTCGAGATCCCGTTCGCAGACGACGCCGAGATCCCCGAGGAGTGGCCGTGCAAAAACGGCCAGACCGGCACCCTCATTGAGGGCGAAGGTGTAGAGTCCAAACCGGTCAAGCCACCGCGCACCCACTGGGACATGCTGCTGGAGCGCCGCACCATCGATGAGCTCGATGAGCTGCTTGAAGAACGCCTAGAGCAGCTGCGCAAGCGCCGCCGCAACGCGGCACGCATTGCTAAGGAGCAGAAAGAAGCTCAAGAGAACCAGGCTTAGTGGCGGTTATTCACCAGCCGCTGCACCTCATACTTCGCCAGACGCGCCCCCTCTTCCACGAAGCCGACAAGACTGCGGCCCAAGGAAGCCAGGGGGCGCGTGTCTACTTCGTCAGAGTTCCGCTTGAGCTCGTATGCCAGCAGCTTCGAGCCTTCTTCGACCATGTCGCCGGCGACAGAAAACGCACCGGTGATCTTGCCCGGGATCCGCTGCACTCCCAGTTGTTCAAGCTCGTATTTACCCAGGCGTTTCAGCTCATAAGCCATCTCCTTCGCCTGACTTGAGCGGCGCGTCCAACCCCACTTGGTCACTTCGGTCAGGGAGTCTTTGGCAAAGCTGGCGTCCAGCTTGGATTCGCCGAGCTCGCGGTCGACGAAGGTGATGGGCACCTCGCGCACATCGAAGCCTTCCTGGACGACGACATCGGCGATCTGCACCTGGAAGATATAGCCCTTGCGGGACAGGTCATCGAAGTCAATGGCTTCGAGCACCTCGCGACGGAACGCGCGGTAGCCAGCAGTCATGTCCGCAATCTCGTCGCCGAGAGCGATGGAAATATAAAGATTGCCCAGCTTCGACAGGTAGAAACGCTCCTTCGGCCAGTTCACCGCTTCCCCACCAGGGACGTAGCGCGAACCAATGACCAGATCTGCACCCTTATCCACCGCATCCAGCAGATCCTGCAGCTGCTCCGGCGCGTGGGAACCATCCGCGTCCATCTGGCAGATGACTTTGTACTCGCGCTCAAGCGCCCACTCGAAGCCTTCACGGTATGCACCCAGCAGGCCCGACTTTTCCTCGCGGTGGACAACGTGAACGTGCTCGTCCGCAGCAGCGAGGGAGTCCGCCTTGTCACCGGTTCCGTCCGGGGAGTTGTCGTCGACAACGAGGATGTCCACCTCCGGCGTGGCGGCACGGACACGCGCCACGATGCGCGGAAGGTTCTCCAGCTCGTTGTACGTCGGGATGATCACCAACGTGGAGTCACTGGGTTTGTCAGCCACAGGCACGGTTTCTCCTTATTACCAGGGATGTCGTTTCTCTCGTGTTTCTCTAGGCAGTGTACCCGCGTCGCGCGCCGATCATGGATGCGGCCATCACCGCGACTCCCCCTGCAACGAGCAGCCACTGCACCCACTGCCCATAGCGCACGGCAAATGTCACGGAATCACGCAGCGGAAGCTTTTCGACGAGATACCCCGGCTGGAAGATCTCCGTATGTTGCGACACCGAACCATCCGGGTGGACAATCGCAGAGGCGCCGGACGTGGCAGAGACGACGACGGCTCGGTCAGTCTCCATCGCGCGGATGCGGCTCATGGCTAGCTGCTGGTAAGTCATGTCCGTGAACCCGAACGTAGCGTTGTTCGTCGGGGTAGTCAGGATCTGTGCACCAGCCTTCACCGCGTCGCGGTAGGCCATGTCGAATGCGACCTCGTAGCAGGTGGCCACGCCGACAACGTGGTCGCCCATCCGCACGGTGCCGTTGCCGTCACCGGGCTTGAAGTTGCCGGCCATGTCGACATACTCGGAGAAGTTCCGGAAAAAATCTCGGTAGGGCATCCATTCGCCGAACGGCTGCAGATACTTCTTGTGGTGGTAGTCCCCCGGCCCGTTGTCTGGGTCGAAGATGACGGCAGTGTTGCGATCGCCGACCTCGTCCTTTGTCAAGGTGCCCACCAGGGTGGGCGCATCCGCCTCTGCCACGGCGCCGGAGATGAGCTCGAACGCGTCTTCGTCCGCGAAGGGGTTCACATCAGAGGCGTTCTCGGGCCAGAAGACCATGTCGACGCTCTCCCCTTTCCCGTGCACGTCGGTGGCCATCTCTTTGGTCACGTTCACGTGGTTGGCCAACACCGCGCGGCGCTGCGCGTTGAAGTCCAGGCCCATGCGGGGAACATTGCCCTGAATTGCGGCGACAGTGACCTCCCCTGTTGTCGGGGCGTCGCGGTTGACGGTCAGGCCCGCGATCATGCTCGTGGAGATCATCAACCCCGCCACAACCATCGACCAGGCGACCACACTCCCCTTCGGCGACCACTCGACGCGAGAGAGAAGCCCATGCACGCAAGCGGCTATAGACGCACTGAGCAGCACAGTCGCGAACGTGATCAGTGCGGGGCCACCCCACGGCGCCACGTTGGCCAGCGGGCCATTGATTTGCCCCCAGGCCAGACGGACCCAGGAGAATCCGCCGAAGGGGAACGAGGACAGCGCGTACTCGACGGCGACGTAGACCAGAGGGAACGCGAGAAAACCGAAACGCCACCGGGCAACAAGAGCGCCGAACGCGCCTGTGATGAGCGAGTAGAGAGCGCACGCCAAAGACAGCGCGATCCACGGCAATGCGCCCACAAACTCACCCACCCACGGCAACAACGGCAGGTAGAGGCAGACTGCGTGAACGTACCCGAGCAACGCGCCACGGCCGGCGGTCGGCGCAGCGGCTTTATCGGTGGCGGTAACGAACGGCCACGGCATCAGAGCAAAGTAAAACAGCGCCACGCCGAAAATCGCCGCCCAGAAGTGCCCGTGCGGTTCGTGGGAGAAGTACACCAGCACTCCCCCTGCGCCTGCCAGCAGCAGGCGGCCGCCAGTGACCACCGCATTCGAGTTAGCGCTCACTCGGACCTCCGAAGTCTTCCGGTCGAGCATCACGCGACCACTTTTCGATCTCCTCAGAATCAATCACTTCTTCCGAAGCCGAGCCGTCACCGAACGTGCCGTAGGAGGTTGCGTGCCGCTGCATATTGGACACGTCGTATACCTGGGCACCAAACGTCTCTACACGCATGCGCAGGGACGCCGCCATGGACTGACGGATGAGGTCACGGGTAGGGCGGAACAGCAGCAGGACACCGACCGCTGAGGTGATGTACCCCGGAAGGACGGTCAACGCTCCCCCAGCCATGGCAAGGGCGGTGCCTCCCGCAAACTGGCCAATGCTGGCGCGCCCGTGGGAGGCGCGGGCGACCTCAGCGCGCATGGCTCCGGAAGCACCCACGGCACCGACAATCATGAGAATGAAGATGCCGGCTAAGGCCCATCCGACTCCGATGAGCTGGCTCACACCCCAGAACGCGAGCGCCTCGAGGATCAGGTAGATCAGGAAATAAGCGGCATAGGGCATGCGGCCAGACTACCTGCCTGAGGCCCCAGAACTCTCAATCTGCCGGATCAACCATGTTGCATCGTCGTGCATCCAGATGAAGAACGGCACGAGGTGCTTGGCTACGTCGAAACGCAGCAGCGGGAACAGGCGCCGCGTGGTCAGCTCGATGCCCCAATCGCGTGCCAGTTTCTCGGTTGAGTGGTACGGAATGATGTCGTCGTGAACGCTTGCCCACAGGCGCGTCGGAACCTGCGGAGAGGGGTGGCCAAGGAGTTTGTCGCCGATGAGCGAGTTGGTGATCGGCAGCTCCTTGATCACGTCGACGAGCTTGCGGCCATCGGTGGTCCACGTCGTGGTGTCTTGGCGGGCGCTATGGGGCATCGCGCCGAGCACGCACCGGGTACGTGCCAGCCCCAGCAGTTCGCCAGCGCTCTCCGTGAGGTGTGGAAGAAGCTCCCCTGCAATCTCGGGGTACGAGGCCATCATTCCGTCGAGCGCGTACGGCAGCACGAACGTCGCGGTTGCGCCGTCGACGTGGTTGAGAATGTCCTCGAGGTCTGACGGCGGCGCGCCGCACACCGCCGCGACAACCGGAATGTCGGGGGCGTACTCGGGCTCCTCGAGCGCTGCAGCGACGCACCCGCCACCCTGGGAGAACCCGGACAGGCCTACGCGGTCGCTGGTGACGTCGAGGTGCTTGGCGGCACGGAGGGCGTCGTAAAGCGAATGCGCCCCTGCTACGTGGTCGCAGTAGAGCTGCTTGCCTGTTTCCGGATCCCGCGGGTAGTCGGTGACCACCACATGGCAGCCGGCGGCGACGTACATGTTCACTGCGGGCTGCTCGTACGCGGAAACGATGTCGAAGGGCCACCGCGCGTCGAGGAACATGCTGAAGGAGTACGACGGATCACAGTGGCGCGCCGTGCCCTGCGTTCCGGGCGCGAACCCGATAACGGGACGCGGGCCTGTTCCCTCCCACGGATTCTCCGAGCGGATCACGGCGGCCGTGGCGGACAGTGGGCGCCCGTGCGCGTCCGTCGTCGCGTACTCGATCCGCCACATCGTGCCCTTGTTCATAGACGAGTTCAGCCCGAGTGCGCGAACCTTCTGAGTCCGCAACAACTCTCCACCGGTGGCACCGGACAACCACTGCGGCGGCTCGAACTCGGGATCGGTGACGGGGCGGTTGATGATGTCTTTTGCTAGATCCACAAACAGCGGCAGCCATGCCCGCGTGACCAGTCCTCGGGTGCCTGATTCCCGAGAGTTCTTCCACAGATGACCAGCGGCAGCAGCGGCCCCGAGACCGGCTACCACACCGACAATGTTGCTCGTCTTGCCCACGTTTCCTCCCTTGTCGCACCAGTTTTTCCGAATTCTACCGTGGCATATGCCTCCAGATCGGGCGCGGAACAAAGCGCATGATCCAGGCCAACACCTGCAGCTGACGAGGAATCCAGACAGTGCGGCTGCCCTTCTTTTGCGCTGCGGCAATGACCGCCTCGGCGACATCCTCCGGTTTCACAGACAGTGGTGCAGGCTTCATGCCCTCGGTCATGGAACCGATGACAAAGCCCGGGCGTGCCGTGATCAGCTTCAGCGGCCCACCGTGCAGTTTGTCCGCTAAGCCCTGGCAGAACGCGTCGAGCCCGGCCTTGGTTGACCCATACACGTAGTTCGCGCGCCGCGGCCGCCATCCTGCAATCGACGAGAACGCGAAGATTTCCCCGCGGTGCATGGCATCTGCCAGCACAGTGAGCATGTTCACCTGCGCGGTGTAGTCGATCATGGCCGGCGCCCGGTGTGGCCTGTGTCATGACTGCAAACCATAGCGGACTTGGCGGGCAGCGTTGTTGAGGCGGCGTGCGCCAGCGGGTTCGAGCACGACAATGTCTTCGATCCTCATCCCCCACTGCCCGGGCAGGTAGATCCCCGGCTCGATCGAGAACACCATGCCTTCTTCGAGAACCGTGTCGCTGCCCTCGACGATGAACGGTGCCTCGTGCAGGGCCAATCCAATCCCGTGACCGAGCCGGTGGGAGAAGTTCACTCCGTACCCAGCGTGGTTGATGATGGAGCGTGCCACGGCATCGAGCTCCCCCGCCGTCATACCGGGTCGTGCAGTATGAACGGCTGTGTCCTGCGCGGTGCGGAGCACGTCATAGGCACGCTGGAACGAGGGGTCTTGAACGGTTCCCGCCACGTAGGTGCGGGTGCAGTCGGAGTGGTAGCCGGCGCCGACGGAGCCGCCGATATCCACCACGACTGGGTCGCCGTCCTCCAGTACGCGGTCTGAGTGGTCGCGGTGAGGGTTGGCGCCATTCGGGCCCGAGCCGACAATGACGAAGTCCACCGATGCGTGTTCACGCTTGATCAATTCGGCGAGGTCCGCTGCTACCTCGTTCTCGGTGCGGCTGGGACGGAGCAGGTCCGGGACCTGCTCGTGAACGCGGTCAATGGCGGCAGCTGCGAACTCCAGCTGCGCGATCTCATCGGTGTCTTTCACCATGAACAGGTCCGGCACCGCATCGTCGATAAGCACGGTGTCTTCGACGACCTCCATGAGGCGAAGCACGTGGTCGGCAGTCAACGATTTGCCCAGCGCCACCGTGCCGCCACCGAGGTGCGCCGCAACGATACGGTAGGGATCGTTTCCGTCACGCCACGTGTGCAGGGTGATGCCCAGCTGCTCCACGAAGGCCAGGTCGGCAGCATCGGTGGCCGGGGCGATGAGCGTGGGGTCGCCCAGCGGCGAGATGACAAGCGCGGTGAGACGCTCATGCGACTGTGTCCACGCGCCGGTCAGGAACGCGAGTTCCGGGCCAGTTCCCACCACTGCCCCACCGAGTCCCCGCTGCGTGCACAGGGTTTCGGCCCGCTTAATGCGGTGCGCGTAGACGGCCGGTGGGAAATGCGTGGGAATAGCATTCATGCCCGCCATTGTAGGTGGATAGGATGGGCGGCAATGTTTCCTGCTTCGCTTGTCCGCATCTCATCTGGGGCTGCTTATTGCTCGGGCACGCTGCTCGATCCTGAGACGGTGCTGACGTGTGCGCACTTCTTCCGGGAGCATCCCACAGGAGCCACGGTGAAGGCCCACGGCGCTATCCGAACCATTAGGCAGGTCAGAGCCGTGCCGGGCACAGATATTGCCATCGTGACCGTTCGTCCTTTTCGGAAGTTGTCGGCTGAGACCTTCCCGCGGATCGTTGAGGGCGCTGCGCCACGGATCGGCACCCCAGCCGTCACGTTCGGGTTTGGCGGACGCGCGCGGAGGATGCAGGCGCGTCCAGGCCTGTGGTTGGGCACGATTCCTATGGCGATGTCGCGGTCTCGGGCCACGCGCGTGCGGCCGGCTGGGCTGGTCTTCAACACGAAGCCCGCAGTCAAGGGCGATTCCGGCGGCCCGGTCATGGTCGGCGGGAGGATCGTTGGAGTGCAGTCGCTGATCCTCGACCCGTTCGGGAAGAATCTCCGCGTGGCCACGGTGAACCTGCTCCCAGAAGGCACGGTGCGCTAGTTGCCGATCGCCACCACACCGCGCCGGATCGCGTCGACTGCCCTGCGGGCGCTGTGCTTAATGTCGTCGGAGTACCCGGTCTGCACAATTTGTTCCAGCAGGTCGATGACCTGGCGCGACCAGCGTACGAAGTCGCCCGGTGTCAGCTCCGCACCAGACTCGGCGGCCGCGGCAAGCGCGTAACCCAACGGTGCGCCGGCAGTCCACTGGTGCATCGACAAAGCAAAGCCAGGGTCCGGGATGCCCGTCGGCGGCAGGCGGTGGCGCTGCTCGTCGCTAGCGAGCTCGCCGTGAATGCGCATGGTGTCGTTCATCGCATCTGCCATCCGGTCTGTCGCGGCCTCCGGATACCCGCCGGTCGACTTGCGGTTCTCGAACACGCACATTGAAACAACGCCAGCCAACTCGGCAGGATCAAGGTCATCCCAGATCCCCCGCTTCAGACACTGGGCGACCAGCAGGTCGGAAGGATTATGGATGCGCGCGAGACGCTCGCCTTCGTCGGTGACAGTCGGTTCGCCGTCGACAAGCTCCACGTAGTCCATCTCCGTGAGCAGGCCGATGATGCGTTCAAACATGCGCCCCAACGTGTCCGTTTGCTTATCGACGCTTTTCTGCGCCCGCTCCAGCGACCTTTCCTCACGCACCAACTCATCTCCGAGCCGAGCGAGCTGCTCCCGCTGCGCAGCCGGCCAGGAATGCACCGGGTGGGACCGGATCGCATCGCGCAGTTCGAGCATGCGTTTCGACGGCCGGTTGCGCGCCTCCTGCTTCAACTTCTTCGGCGCGTTGAAGCGGCTGCGGGAGAGCTCGCTGACCACCTTCCGGGTGTGCTTGCGCGGTTTGTGCGCGATGTCTCGCGGCACCTTGATGCTGCCGACCACGACAGGGGCGTTGGCGAAGGCGGAGGCGTCGACGCGTCCCGACCAGCCGCGCTCGGTGGTGATCCACGGCCGCGGGTCATCCTTCTTCCCTGCGGGCGCAACGACAGCGGCGAGTTCCGGACGGCGTTTCGACGGCAAAGCGATGACATCACCGATCTGCAGCCGGCCTAACACGGCCTGAACTTCTTGACGGCGCTCAGTAATGGACTCCTTCTTGTTGCGCTTCTCTTCCTCTGTGAGGTCCCGGCGCAGGTTCATGTACTCCATGAGGTCGTCGCTGACGTCGGCGCCTGCGGCGTCGATAAGCTCAGCGCGCAGCGTGTCTACCTTGGCGCGCTGGCGCTCGATGGTGCGCACCTCGCCGACGACGGAGCGGTCGGTTTGGAACTGAGCGAAGGACTTCTCGATAAGCCGGATTGAATCTTCGAAGCCGTTCATCTGCAGCATGTTGATGGCCATGTTGTAGCCGGGTGTGAACAGCGAGATGAGCGGGTAGGTGCGGGTGGAGGCGAGACCGGCGACTTCCCGGGGATCCATCGCTGGCGCCCATTGCACGACGGCGTTACCGATCGTGTCGATCCCGCGGCGGCCTGCACGTCCCGTCAACTGGGTGTACTGCCCCGGGGTGAGATCCACGTGGGCATCGCCGTTGAACTTGACCAGTTTCTCTAAGACCACGGTGCGGGCCGGCATGTTGATGCCCAGCGCGAGCGTCTCCGTGGCAAAAACGACGCGGACGAGCCCTTCGACGAAGAGCTGCTCCACGATGTGCTTGAACGCTGGCAGCAGGCCCGCGTGGTGGGCAGCGAATCCGCGCGACCAGGCCGTGCGCAGTTGGCGATAGTTCAGTACCTCGAGGTCTTCTTCGGGAATGCCCTCCACACCTTCGTCGGCGATCTGCTTGATCCGCTCGGCTTCCTCCTGCGTGGTCAGTTCCTTGCGGGAGCGCAGGCATTGAAACAGCGCGCCGTCACACCCCGCGCGGGAGAAGATGAACACGATGGCGGGCAGCATGTCTCGCCCCCGCAGGGCCTCCACGACCTCGGGGCGGCCAACAGGTCGGATCCGGTCCTGGCCCCGCGGTGCGCCACTGCGGTTGCCGCCGGCACGCGAACGGAAGCCTTTGCCCTGGCGGAAGTCGTCGCGGCCTTCGTTGGCGGCCCCGGATTCGAGCCGCTCGATGGCGCGCTCCAGATCCTTGTTCACGTTGCCGGGCGCTTCGACCGTACCGGGCTCGAACAGCGGCATGATCTTGCCCTGCACCATCATGTACTGGTTAAGCGGGACTGGGCGTTTCTCCGAAACGATCACGGCCGTGTCGCCGCGGACCTCGTGTAGCCACTCGCCGAACTCTTCCGAGTTTGAGACCGTGGCAGACAGACCAATGATGCGAGCAGACTCGTCGAGGTTGAGGATGATCTCTTCCCACACCGCACCACGGTCGCGGTCAGCGAGGTAGTGGATCTCGTCCATGACCACGTGCGACAGGCGGTCGAGCGCGCTCGACCCGGCGTAGATCATGTTGCGCAAGACCTCGGTAGTCATGACGACGATCTCCGCGTTGCCGTTGATGCTCACATCACCCGTGAGCAGGCCGACGGCATCCTCCCCATGCTCATCGACAAGGTCGTGGTACTTCTGGTTGCTCAGAGCCTTGATCGGAGTGGTGTAAAAGCACTTCGTCCCGCGCGACAACGCCAGCGAGACCGCGAACTCCCCCACCACGGTCTTTCCGGAGCCCGTTGGGGCGCACACCAGCACCCCGCGATCCTCCTCCACCGCCTGGCACGCCTCCACCTGAAAGTCATCGAGGGGAAACGACTTAGTGGCGCGGAATTCATCCAGGTGCGTGTGGAGCGTCGAAGACATGGCTACCACCCTAGAGCACGTCGTCGAAATAGCCCGGTTTGTTGAAGTCGTCTACGGGTCGAGGGGCAGGTGATGCCACCGGAGTCGGAGTACTTACGGGAGCGGCAGCGCTAATGGGCTCGGCAGGAGCGATGGGGCCGGAAGCTTCGTCGTCACGCATATCGCCCCAGTCCCCGGTCTTCTTCTTGCGGCGCTTGTCGTTGATGCGGCAGAACTGGAACGCCATTTCCACGAGGAAGCACAGCGACAGGGCGAGCACGATCATGGAGAACGGATCCTGGCCGGGCGTCATGAACGCCGCGAAAATGAACAGGGCCACGATGATGATCCTGCGCTTGTCTTTCACCTGCTCGTACTCGAGCAGCCCGGCAAGGTTGAGCATGATGATGATCAGGGGCACCTCGAAGCTCACGCCGAAGATGATGATCAGTGCGAGGACGAAGTTGTAGTACTCGCCACCGGACAGGGCGCTGACCTGGTACTCACTACCGATCGACATGAGCACGTAGAGGCCCTGGTCGACGATGAAGTACGCGAGAACTGCGCCGGCGACAAAGAGCGTCACAGCGAAGGTGACAAACGACATCGTCCAGCGCCGCTCATTCTTGTGCAGGCCCGGAGTGATGAACGCCCAGATCTGCTGCAGCCACACCGGAGACGACAGCACCAGACCCGCGAGGAAACCCACCTTGAGACGCAACATGAACATCTCGAACGGCGAAGTAGCGATGAGACGGCACGAACCGTCAGAGGTCAGATCCGCCCGCAAGTGCTCCGGCAGAGAGCAATAGGGACGGCGAATGATCTCGCCCAGCGGCATCGTCGGCCCCGGAGCCCACTGGTACCAAATGAAACCGATGATGGTTCCAACAACGATGGCGATGAGCGACACGACTACGCGTCGGCGCAGTTCCTGCAGGTGCTCCGTGAGGGTCATCGTGCCCTCGGAGTTCTTGCGGGACACGGCTAGTTAGCGGGGCGCTGCTGGTTCTCCGGCTGGTCCCAGAAGCCCTGCTGCGAGTTGGGGGGCTGAGTCGACTCGGCGCCCGAGGTCAGCTCACGCTGAGGGTTCGCGACAGACTCCTTTGCAGCCTTGTCGTTGTTCATCTCGTTGACCTCGGACTTGAAGATGCGCGCAGAACGGCCCACAGAGCGAGCCAAGTCCGGAAGCTTTCCAGCTCCGAAAAGCAGGAGGATGATGAAGACGATCAGGAGGATTTCCATCAGGCCAAGGTTTGGCATGGGAGTTCCTTTCATTCAAGGGCTTAAAGCGCGTGTGGCTCTAAGCATAACGCTCAAGGGCCGCAGAACTGCGACCGGCGACCTCTTCGGCAATATGAGTCGGCTCCACAACGCTCACTCGGTCGGCCTGGCTGAGGCAGAAACGAACCATCCAGTCGTCGCTGCCGTAGGGCATGGAGGCCTCGACCCACTCACCTTCGGTGAGCGCCGTGGGCTCAGTCTCGTGCAACTCGATCTGCCAGTAGTCTGCCAGCCACGTCGCGTCACTGCGGATGCGCAGTGTGGCGACGTTCTCCTGCTCGAACCCGAAGGGGTTTGCCGCGTCGTAGTCGCGGTGGGCAGACGGGGCGGCGGGGGCGTCGAGAAGCGATGCGTCCTGGATACGGTCCAAGCGGAAGGTCTTCGGTGAGCCGTCCTCGAACGCCGACAGGTAGGTCGCACCGTCGCGGTGGAACATGCCCACCGGGGACACCGTGCGCGTGCGCGTCGTGTCGGAAGTGGCCGAGTAGTAGGTGATCTCCAGCATGCAGCGCTGCGTCAGTGCCTGGGACACTACGCGTGCCGGTCCGGGAGTCTCCGCATGGTCGGAGTCGGGAACACCGGCATCGTGCATGACGTCCCGGAGTTTCTGCGCGGCGGACGCCACCGCGGTTTGATCCACGAGACCCGGCATGGTTTCCAACGATTCCAGGGTGAGCAAGAGGGCATTCGCTTCCGTAGGCGTGAGACGCAGCGGCGCGTTCAACCCTTGATCTTCGATGAGCGTGATGCCAGTCCAATCTGCGGAAAGGTCGATCATCTCGCCCGGTCCTTTACCCACGCCCGACATCTGCAGCCGCTTCAGGTCCTCCATGACCTCGGTGTGCGGGTACCCCAGGTTCCGCGCGATCTCCATCGGCGTCGCATCCGGGTGTTGGTGCAGGTACGGGATCAAGTTCAGCGCGCGGACGAGTTGGCCGAGCTTTTCCGGGCTATCTTTCATTCTGCGCCTCCTGAGTCGCGCTCAATAGCTTGATGACGTCCTCGCGCACATCCCCCGGCAACTTCACCACCGCATGCGGAGCGAAGCTGGCGGTAGTGCGCACCAGCCAGTCACGCTCCACGTCGACGAGACGGAAACGGCTATCACCGAGATCTGTAGCTTTCGCGACGAGCTCCCCCGCCGTTCCGGGGTCAACGCGCACCACCGCTTCTTTCACCGTGGGGCCGCGTAGGGAATCCTCAACGATCTGCTGGACCGGGCGGTCTGGCAGGTGGAAATCCCCTGCGGGCACGTCACGCACTTTTCGGACATCGCTGACGCGCACCGCCCGGAAACTGCGTTCAGCTTCGCGTTCCACGTCGTAGCCGACGACGTAGGCGCGGTTGTTCAGCGCGATGAGCCCCCACGGGTCCATCGTGCGCGTTTGCGGCGGCGCTGTCGGAGAGGGCTGGTAGGTGAAGCGCATCCGGGTGCGGGAACGCACGCACGCGGTCACGGCCGCGACGACATCAGTGTCGAGCCGGGAAATGTCGTTGTCCAGCGCGCTAATCGGAGCATCGTCAAATGCCCGCGTTGCACCGCCCGCTGCGATCTTGGTCCACCCGGAGCGCGCGAACGCGCCCAAGCTTCCCGACGTCCCCAAGTCCCCCGCCAGCCCCAGCACGTAGGCTTCTTCCTCGGTGAAGCTGATCGGCGGAAGTTCGTAGGAGTCTTTGTTCACCCATACCAGCCCGTTCTCACTGCGCGCGGGAACGCCAGCCCGGCGCAGTGATTGGACATCGCGCTTGAGGATGCGCGCCATGGCGGTATCGGTCTTGTCTTCGTAGCCGTCAACATGCGTGCGGATCCACTCGATATCACGCGGCTTATTCGACCCCAGCAATGCGAACGTGAGGTTGGTCAGCCGTTGGATCACTCGCGCATCGTTAGCCACGGATTCCCCCTTGTGCGTTGCCAAGCACCTCGCGGTTGTCGTGCATGTACGCCACGAGCTTATCGACGCCTACGTCCTCCGTCGCGAACGGATCCTGCACATCCACCGTCTGCGGCTCTGGGCGGTCAACCTTCATGTGCACCCAGTCGACGGTGTAGTGGGCGCCCAGCTCACGGGCCGTATCGAGGAACTGTGCGCGCAGAGCGGCGCGCGTTGTTTCCGGCGCGGTAGCCGCAGCCGCGGCGATTGCCTCGTCGGTGGTCCACCGCTGGACTAATCCTTTATTTTGCAGGTGGTAGAACAGCCCGCGGCGCGGGCTAATGTCGTGGTACGCCAAGTCGATCTGAGCGAGCTTCGGGTGATTCCAGTCCCCGCCCAAGCGGTCGCGATAGCGCTCAAGCAAGTTGCGTTTGATCACCCAATCGATCTCGCCAGAGACTGGCTCGAAGTTCTGCGTCTCGATGGCCGTGAGTGTCCTGCCCCACAGCTCCACGACCTTCTCCAACTCAGCATTCGGCGTGCCCTCGTCCTGGCGCTGGGCGAGCCAGCCCTTCGCGGCCTCGAGGACGGCCTGCTGGACCTCGAGCGCGGTCACTGTGGTGTCGCCTTTGAGCGCGAGTTCTGTCTGGCCGGTCGGGTCGAGCGCGATCTGTTTGATGTGCTTGATCGGCTCGGCCACGTCGAAAGCCGGAATGTCCCAATCCGCTTCGAGCATCTCGATGACCAACTGCGTCGAGCCGATCTTGAGAGCAAACGAGGGCTCCGCCATGTTGGAGTCACCAACGATGACATGCATGCGGCGGAACCGGCTCGAATCCCCATGGGGTTCGTCGCGGGTGTTGATGATCGGGCGTGTCCTCGTAGTGGCTGACGAGACTCCCTCCCACACCTGATCGGCGCGCTGCGAGATGACGAAACGGCCGTTCTTGATCATGCCCGCACCGCACAGCAGTTGCCGGGTGATCAGAAACGGCAGGAGACGTTTCCCGAAGTTCTTCAGCGACAGCTCGCGGCTGATCAGGTAGTTCTCGTGCGTACCGTAGGAGTTACCTGCAGAGTCAACGTTGTTCTTGAACAGGTACACGTCGCCGCCGATGCCTTCAGCCGCGAGGGTCTTTTCCGTCTGAGCGGCGAGATCGTTGAACAGTACTTCACCCGCTTTGTCGTGGTTGAGCAACTGGGTGAGCGAATCGCACTCCGCTGTCGCGTACTCCGGGTGCGCACCGACATCGAGATACAGACGGGCCGCGTTGGCGGTGAAGATGTTCGTGCTCTTGTACTGGGCCACGACTGGCTTGAACAAGTACCGCGCGATCTCCTCCGGCCCTAAAACCGCCTTGCCGTCACGGATGGCGGTCAGGCCGAATTCAGTCTCCACGCCCATGATGCGGCGCGGATACACCGTCATTACTGGCCGCCCTTTTGCACGTAGGAACGGACGAACTCCTCGGCGTTGTTATCCAGCAGAGAGTCGATTTCGTCGAGCAGGTCGTCGGTGCCTGCGGTGTTGACATTGACCTGGCCGGCCTCCTGGCCGGTACCCTCCTCGTCGGACCCGCCGCCGGAGTAGGTGTTCATCTGTTCTTGAGCCATAGCTCTACCCTACTTAGCGCTTATGGGTTCTCGTTGAAAGCGGCGACAATCTCCTCCACGGATGCCGCACGGTCCAGCAACTCACCGACATCATCGCGCGTGAATCCGTCCACTGCGTGGATGGAGACAGTCCGCGGGCCAGCGTTGGTGTTGAACTGGATGGTCTGCCAACTCGAGGAGAGGACGTCTTCGCCGAATTCCTTCGCGATCCTGCCGCGGAAGTACGCCCGGGAACTCTCCGGTGGTGTAGTAGCGGCCCGGGCGATGTCCTCGTTGTTGACCAACGTCTTCATCCGTCCAGCTCGAACCAGCGCGTGGTAGAGCGACTTGTCCGGATCGATGTCGGCGTATTGAAGGTCCACGGCCTTGAGCTTGGCGTTGCCGATGTCGATTCCGCGGTCCAGGTAGCCCTTGATCAACGCCCACTTCGCTGTCCAGTCGAGACGGTCCGCGGTAGACAGTGGATCGCGATCAAGATCGTCCAGGATCTCTCCCCATAGAGCCACGACCTGTTTATCCACATCCGTCGCGGGCGTGACGCGTGCAAGGTAGTCGCGCTGAATCGCCAATGCTGTGAGCGCACGGCCATCCTTGAGCCCGAGCTGGTGCGTCAGGCTCAGATCACGGGACACCCGCTTGAGTTCCTCAACCGGTTCCTTGAGCTGGAGGTCCGAGAAGTCGACGCCTTCTTCGATGGCGTCGAGGACGAGCTTCGTCGTGCCCAATTTGAGCAGGTTGGCGTACTGCGACATGTTGGCATCGCCGATGATGACATGGAGCCGGCCGAACTGGGTTGCGTCCGCATGCGGCTCGTCGCGGGTGTTGATGATGCCGCGGTTGAGTGTCGTCTCCAGCGAGACCTCTTGGAAGAAGTAGTCGGCCCGCTGGGAGATCTGGAATCCGTCCTGCTCCCCCGCTTCCCCCAGTCCCATTCGGCCCGCGCCCGCGAAGACTTGGCGGGTCACAAAGAACGGGATCAAACCCTCAGTGATCGCCTCGAATGGGGTCTGCCGCGAGTATTGGTAGTTTTCGTGGGCACCGAACGATGCGCCTTTGCCGTCGACATTGTTCTTGTACAGCTTCAGCGGCGGGCAGGGGTCGTGGCCGCCCAGCACTGAGACGCCATCTTCCCACAGCTCTGCGATCCGGGCGGCGGCGTCGTTGAGAACGTGGTCACCGGCAGCGTCGTAAAGCATGGCGCTGAAGGCGTCCGGCACCTCGGGCGATGAGTACTCGGGGTGCGCGTGGTCGACGTAGAAGCGCGCACCGTTCTCCGTGACCACATTGGCCACACCGATCGCGTTAGGGTCGACGATGGGAACTGTTTGGTAGCGCTTCAGATCGAACCCGCGGGAATCCTTCAGCGGGTGCTCGTCCTGATAATCCCAGCGCGCACGGGCGGCGGTGTGCATCGCCGCATACGCCACCACCGCGTGCGTCGAGCTCACAATCGGGCTCAAGCTCGGGCTATCCGGCGTGAGAATGCCGTACTCAGTTTCGGTTCCCATGAAACGCGTCATGGTGCACCAGTCTAAAGGGGCGTACGTAGCGGGTGAGAGCCCCGGTCCTACATTTTCAGTATCGCCTTTCGCGGCCCCGCAGCTGCGTTTCCGCAGTTCGCCAGTTGGCTAAACGCCTGAAAGGCGATACTAAAGATCTATTGCTGGCTACCAACCGCGCTCGGCAAGACGGTGCGGAGCCGGCAGGTCAGACACATTAATGCCGACCATGGCCTCGCCGAGACCCCGGGAGGCCTCGGTGACAGCGGCGATGTCGTTCCAGTTCTGGGTAGCTTTCACCACAGCAGCTGCACGGGCCTCCGGGTTGCCGGACTTGAAGATGCCGGAGCCGACGAAGACACCGTCGGCACCCAGTTCCATCATCAGGGCCGCATCGGCCGGCGTGGATACGCCACCGGCGACGAAGAGTGGTACCGGCAGTGCGCCGTGCTCGGCCACGTAGGCAACCAGTTCGTAGGGCGCCTGCAGTTCCTTGGCGGCAACGTAGAGCTCATCGCGGTTGCCGTTCCACAGTGCTTGCAGGCCAGCGATCTCACTCTTGATAGTGCGCAGGTGCTTGGTGGCCTCGGATACATCACCGGTGCCGGCCTCGCCCTTCGAACGAATCATTGCTGCACCCTCGTTCACGCGGCGCAGTGCCTCGCCCAGGTTGGTCGCACCGCAGACAAACGGCACGTCGAAACCGCGCTTATCGATGTGGTTGACGTAGTCGGCCGGGCTGAGCACCTCAGACTCGTCGACGTAGTGAACACCGAGGTGCTCGAGAATCTTCGCCTCCACCGAGTGGCCAATACGAGCTTTGGCCATCACGGGAATGTCGACGGCACCGAGAATGCCTTCGATAAGGTCCGGGTCGGACATGCGGGCAACACCGCCCTGAGCGCGAATGTCGGCGGGCACGCGCTCGAGCGCCATCACGGCGATAGCACCGGCGTTCTCGGCGATCTTCGCCTGCTCGGGCGTGACCACATCCATGATCACTCCGCCCTTGAAGGACTCGGTCAACTCAGCTTTAGAGAGGTTCGTGGAAAACGTCATAGCACTAGTCTTGCCCTCCCACTGGTAGATTCCTAGTGCCAGTTTGATTTAGATTCTTTGGACCAGTCACCTTCGAGCAATGCTTATCGACGTCTCCCGCGACCTCCCCACTCCACTCCCCGCGCAAGTCGCAACCGCCATCAGGACGGCTATCACTGAAGGAGAACTGCAGCCCGGGGATGAGGTGCCGTCGACACGCGAGCTTGCGCGACTGGCCGGGATCTCACGCGGTAGCGTCGTCACGGCGTACGACCAGCTCATCAGCGAAGGGTACTTGCTGGCCTCGCAGGGTTCACCGACGCGCGTGCATCCCGATCTGCCGGCGGGTGCACCTAGTGGCATCGATGCACCACCTTTTCGGCCAAAAGTTGAGCAACCGCGAAAGCTCATTTCTTTGAAGCCGTCGTCCGGGCACGCCGGAGCAGTTCGCCCCGCCGCATGGCGCCAAGCGTGGCGGGAGGCAGCAGCTGAACCGTCCATCGTGGTCGATTCTGCAGGACAACCCGAGCTCCGCAGGGCGATCGCAGAGCACCTCCGTCTGGCCCGCGGACTGGCGGTGACCGAGGACCGAATCGTAGTCACCGGCGGGTCACGCGAAGGCCTCATGCTGATTCTGCTCACTCTCGCCAGGCGGCAGCATCATCTCCGGGTGGGGGTCGAGGACCCTGGCCACCCAGGCCTCCGCCGCGTCATTCCGACCACCGGGCACGACGCGGTCCCATGCGCTGTCGACGAGTACGGCGTGAACGTCCAACTCTTGCCCGACAAATTGGATGCTCTTCTGGTCACTCCCGCTTTCCAGTACCCACTCGGCGCATCGATGCCTGCTGCCCGCCGGTCCGAACTGCTCGCGTGGGCGCATGAGAAGGGTACAGCTCTCATCGAGGATGACTTCAATGCTGAGCTGCGCTACCGCCTTGCCCCGCAACCTCCGCTGGCCGCCCTCAATCACCAGGCCGATGTGTTCACGCTGGGTACCTTCTCGACGTTGCTGAGCCGCAACCTTTCTGCCGGGTACGTGGTCACTCCCCCAGCATTCTCCGAAGAAGTGCAGCAGACGCGGAAGGTCCTCGGTATGCCAGTATCCGCGGTCACGCAGCTGGCCGTCGCGCATCTGCTTCAGAACGGGCATGTTCGCCGGAACACGAAAGCCGTCCGTAACCGTTTGGCACGCCGGCGGGCAATCATCCACACTGATCTCGTTCCGGCGCTCGAGGCCAACGGTGCACACGTCAACGAAATGGCCGAGTCGAACGGAGTGGATCTCACACTGAGCTTCGACTCACCTGCCCGCCGGGACCAGTTCAATAGAAAGCTTCAGTCACATGGCATTGAGTGCGGCCGCCTCGAGTCGCTGTGGTCGAGCCGAGATGGGCACACGGAAGGATTGATCATGAGCTTCGCGCACCTCAGTGACCACGACTTCGACATTGTCCTACGGACCCTTGCTAGCAGTTCGGCTCTTTGAAGCACGACCCCGAACGCCTACAGCACCTCAGCAGCCACGACTCGTTTGCCGGTGCGGCCCGAAATGCGCGCCCATTCGTCCGGGTTGGACACGTTTGGCATGTCCTCGCTCTCGTCCTGCTCTGCACGAACTGCGGTGCGCACGTGCTCGACGGAAACTCCCGAACCCGCGCCCGAAATTTCATCCTTAATAGCCAGCTTCTTCGCACGGTCGACGACGTTGGCGATCATCGCGCCGGAGACGAAGTCGGAGTAGTGGAGGGTTTCGGTGGTGCCGTCGACAAGCGTGAGCTGGACGAAAGGACGCGGGGCAAAGAGCTTATCGACGCCCGCGTTCACCAGATCTTCCACCTCCTCCGCGTGCGGAACATCGTCGGTGATGTAGCGGGCGAAGATCTCGCGGGCCTCCTCGCGTGAGGGACGGTCGACACGGATTTTGATGTCTAGGCGGCCGGGCCGCAGAATCGCCGGGTCGATGAGTTCTTCCCGGTTGGTGGCGCCGATGACGATGACGTTGGCGATGTCTTCCACACCGTCGATCTCCGTAAGCAACTGGGGGACGACGGTCGTTTCCATGTCGGAGGACACACCGGAGCCGCGGGTCCGGAAGATCGACTCCATCTCGTCGAAGAAGACGATGACGGGCCGTCCTTCGCCGGCGAGTTCGCGGGCGCGCTCGAAGATGAGGCGGATGCGGCGCTCTGTTTCGCCGACGTACTTATTCAGCAGCTCGGGGCCCTTGACGTTGAGGAAGTGCGCCGCTCCCCCGTCACCGATGCGAGTGGACAGCGAGTTCGCGACCGCTTTGGCGATCAGTGTCTTTCCACAACCGGGCGGGCCGTAGAGCAGCAGCCCCTTCGGCGGTTTCAAGTTATAGGCCTTGTACAGCTCCGGGTGCGTGAACGGCAGCTCGACAGAATCCCGGATCGTCTCGATCTGGTTCCGCAGGCCGCCGATGTCGGCGTAGGTGACGTCGGGAATCTCTTCGAGGGATAGCTGGTTGACCTCAGTTTTGGGGATGCGTTCGAAGGCGTAGCCCGCTTTTGCGTCGATAAGCACGGTGTCGCCTGCGCGGGCCTTGGCGCGAACATTCTCGGCAAGGTGGACGACCTGCTCCGCGCCCTGCATGTCAGCGACGATGGCGCGGTCAAACCCGATTTTCTCCGACAGGGTTGCCAGCTGACCGGCCTTAGGGAAACCGGCCGCCTCCACGACAATCGACCCTTCGCCGAGGCGCACAAGTCCACCCGGAGTGAGCGTGCCCGGCTCAATATTCGGCGAGACCTTCAAACGCATCCGTCGGCCGGATGTGAACACTTCAGCTTCTTGTCCGCGGCGCGCTGGGGCGAGGTAGATGCCGTACGTCGACGCCGGTTCGGACAGCGCCTCGACCTGCGCGGAAAGGTCCTTGAGCTTGTCGCGGGAGACCTTCAACATCTCCGCGAGCTGCTTATTGCGCGCGGAGAGAGCTTGGTTCTGCTGTTTCAGCTCGCGGAGGTCGGCACCGTTCATGGCTCCAGCTTATCTGCGGGCCCGACGCTGCGGACGCGGGGGCGTGACACCGTCGGCGAGCTTGCGGGTCCACACCAAAAACGCTGTGTGCGCGTTCATGCGGTGCTCCGGGCGGGTGGCCAGGCCCTCGACTTTCCATTCGCGCAGGAGGGTCTCCCAGGAGCGCGGTTCGGTGAAGCACTTCGCTTCGCGGATCCCCTCAACGATGTTCATCAGCTGCGGCACTGTGGCCACGTACGTCATGAACACCCCGCCCGGGATGAGAATGTCCTTCACCGTATCGATGAAGTGCCACGGCTCCACCATGTCCAAAATGACGCGGTCGACGGGACCACCGAGGTCTTCTTGGGTCACCTCGCCGAAATCGCCCAGGCGCGGGGTCCACCAGGACGGGCGCTGCCCGAAGTAATCGTCGACGTTGTCCTCGGCAAAAGCCAAGTGATCATCACGAATCTCGTAAGAGAACACGTGACCTTCCGGGCCGACAGCGCGCAGCAGGGACATCGTCAGCGCACCGGAGCCAGCACCAGCCTCCAGCACGCGGGCACCCATGAAAATGTCGCCCTCGACGAGGATCTGGCCGGCGTCCTTCGGGTAGATAACCGCCGCGCCGCGGGGCATCGACAGGACATGGTCCACGAGCAGGTGGCGGAAGCACAGATAGTCGGCACCGTTGGAGGACTTCACCACAGAGCCTTCGTCGGCGCCGATGATGTCGTCGTGGGAGATGCCGCCCTTGTGCGTGTGGTACGTCGCGCCGGGGACGAGCTCAATGGTGAAGTGGCGGCGCTTCGCGTCGGTCAGCTGCACCTTGTCGCCGGGGCGGAATGGGCCTGAATACATGGGAGTCCTTTCTAGCAGTCGCCACGCAGGAAGGCGGACAGCGCATCCTCGAACCAGGCCTGGTCCTGCACGCCGACCAACTCGCGGGCAGAGTGCATCGATAGCAGCGGCACGCCTACGTCAACAGTGGGGATGCCTAGGCGCGTCGAGGCAATCGGGCCGATCGTCGACCCGCATGGCACCCCGTTGTGCCCGACGAACGTCTGCACCGGCACGTTCGCGTTGCGGCAGGCACGGATCCAGGTCGCTTCCGTTTCCGCGTCCGAGGAGTAGCGCTGGTTCGCGTTGATCTTCAGCACCGGCCCGCGGTTCATCAACGGACGGTGGGTCGGGTCATGCTTGCCCGGATAGTTCGGGTGCACAGCGTGGGCGGCATCAGCCGAGATCATCGTCGACTCGGCGAAGATATCCAGCGGGTCACCCAGATCGCGGGCAACGCGTGTGAGCACCCGCTCGAGCAACGGCCCGCCCGCCCCGGTGGCCGAGGCTGAGCCGACCTCCTCGTGGTTGAATGCGGCGAGGACGAGCACGTCCTTCGCCTCATCCTTCGCGCGCACCATGGCCTGCAGCGACGCGTGCACGCTCGACAGATTGTCCAAACGCCCGGCCGCCATGACATCCCCCATCACCGCCGGGGGCTGAGCATCAGCGGAGCTGAGTTCGTGCGCGATGATCTCCTCCGGCTTCACACCGAGCTGCTCAGCCACGACGTCCATGAACGGCCGGTCCACAGCCATCACCGGCTTCATGTGCACTTGCCTGTCCATTTCCGGCGCGTCACCGCGGTAGAGGTGGATCGCTAGGTTGGGTACTCGCGCGATGGGGCCGGTGGAGACGAGGCGGGTGGAGCCGTCGATAAGCGACACACGCCCGGCGAAAGTGAGCTCGCGGTCGAACCACGACTGCAGAATTGGCCCGCCGTAGACTTCAACGGCGAGCTGGCGGAAGCCCTCGCGCACGAAATCGGGGTCGGGCTTGAGCATCAGCCCCGGCGAGTCGGTGTGCGAGCCGATGATGCGGAAACGCGGGTTCGGGTTCTCCGGGATCCACCATGCGATCACGGCGCCGCCGTGGACGAGGATCTGGTCGTCGGGAAAGCCTGCGGCCACCAGCTCGTCGCGGACGTTCGCGGCGGCATGGAACGCGCTTGGGCTTGCTGCGATGAATTCGGAGAGGTTCATGGCTCCACCTTAGAATGGTGGGCACGATGAAACCGCTTGCCCTCTCCCCCTCGCGCGCCAACGACTACCTGCAATGCCCGCTGAAGTATCGCCTCCGTGCGATCGACCGGATCCCGGAACCGAAGACGGAAGCCCAGGTCACCGGAACGCTTGTGCATGCTGTTCTCGAGGAGATGCACGCCTGGCCCCGCGAGGAGCGGACTTACCCCGCCGCGGTGAAGCGCATCAAGCCGGCATGGCAGAAGATGCTTATCGACGATTCTTCCTGCGCCGACCCTATTGCTGACGAGTACGCCCTGTTCGTCGCGGCGCGTTCCCTGCTGCGCGGGTACTTCGAGATGGAGAACCCGCACGGTTTCGACTCACACGCCCAAGAAATGTACGTCGATGCCGTGCTGCCGAATGGTGTTCCCGTGCGCGGGTTCATCGACCGCGTGGACATTGCGCCCACGGGTGAAATCCGTGTTGTCGACTACAAGACGGGCAAGAAGCCCTCGCCCCGCTTCTCTGACGAAGCAAAATTCCAGATGCGGTTCTACGCACTGGTGTACTGGCGCATGTTCGGCACGATTCCGCACCAGCTGAGGCTGATGTACCTCAAAGTGATTGATTCACTCTTCCTTGCCCCATCGCGGGAAGAACTCGAATTCTTCGAACGGGACTTAGGCGACCTGTGGCACAAGATTCAATCCGACGGGCAGTCCGGCAACTTCCGCCCAAAGCCGTCGAAGCTGTGCAACTGGTGCTCGTTCCAAGCCCTGTGCCCGATCTACGGTGGGACACCGCCGGAGTACCCCGGATGGCCGGGGTCCGCGGCTGAGACTGTTCCGGAGATTTAGAACAGCCCGCTGATCGTGCCGGTGGCGTCGACGTCGATATTGTTGGCGGCGGGCACCTTGGGCAACCCCGGCATGGTCATCACGTCGCCGGTCAGAGCGACGACGAAGCCAGCACCGGTGCGCGGGATGAGCTTGCGCACGTGCAATGTGTGTCCCTCCGGTGCACCAAGCGCAGCTGGGTCATCCGAGAAGCTGTACTGGGTCTTTGAGACGCACACCGGAAGGGTGTCCCAGCCGTTGTCCTTGATCGTCTTCAAGTCGCGCTGTGCATTGACCGAGTACTGCACCTTGTCAGCGCGGTAGATCTCTCGGGCGAGAGTCTCGATAGCATTCTCAATCCCATCGGCAGGGTCATACAGCGTCTTCGACGTGCCTTCGGTGAGGTTGTCCAACAGCGTTGTGGCCAGTTTCTGGGCTCCTTCGCCGCCTTTCGCCCACACCTCGGCTTCCTCCAGGGCGACGCCGAACGACTCGGCCCATTCACGCATGAAGTCGCGTTCTGCCTGTGTATCGGACGCGAACAGGTTGAGCGCGACAACCGGGGTAACACCGAACTTCCGCACGTTCTCCACGTGGCGCTCGAGATTGGCCACGCCCGCCTTGAGCGCCTCAAGGTTCTCGTCCGTGAGCTTCTGCTTGTCGACGCCGCCGTTGTACTTCAGCGAACGAATCGTCGCCACAATCATTGCGCCGGCGACATCCAAGTTCCCGTATGCGGCCTTGATATCAAAGAACTTCTCGGCACCCAGGTCAGACCCGAAGCCCGCCTCGGTGAGTACGATGTCGGCGCACTGCTGCGCGGTGCGGGTGGCAATGAGGGTGTTGCAGCCGTGCGCAATGTTCGCAAACGGTCCGCCGTGAATGAACGCTGGCGTACCCCCGAGAGTCTGCACAAGGTTCGGGTTGAGAGCCTCCTTGAGCAGCGCTGCCATGGCACCTTCGGCGTGGAGATCACCGGCGGTGACAGGCTTCCCGTCGAAAGTCAGGCCAATGGTGATCCGCGCCAGGCGCGCTTTCAGGTCTTCGAGGTCGGTGGCGAGGCCGAGTACAGCCATGATCTCGCTGGCCGCGGTAATGGTGAAGCCGGTCTGGGCCGGGACACCAGAGGCTGGGCCACCGAGCCCGGTGACCACGTTGCGCAGGGATCGGTCGTTGACGTCCAAGCAGCGCTGCCATGTCACGCGCCGGGCATCGATTCCCAGCTCGTTGCCCTGCTGGATGTGGTTGTCGATCATCGCGGCCAGCGTGTTGTTGGCAGACGTGATCGCATGGAAGTCACCGGTGAAGTGAAGGTTGATGTTTTCCATCGGCACCACCTGCGAGTAACCACCACCGGCGGCGCCGCCCTTGATACCCATGACTGGGCCCAGCGACGGTTCACGCAGAGCGACCATGGCGTTGTGGCCCTGCTGCGCCAATGCGTCGGTCAGACCAATCAGGACGGTCGACTTGCCTTCGCCGGCCGGGGTCGGCGACACACCGGTGACGAGGATGAGCTTTCCATTCTTGTGGTCGCGGTCCGCCGATTGAAGCGCACTGACATCTACCTTCGCCATGTTTCTGCCGTACGGGATGAGTGCACCGTCGGGCACACCGGCCTTCGCGGCGATGTCCCCGATCGGTTCGAGTGTGTGGGCTTGGGCAATAGCGACGTCAGAGGTAGGAGCGTTCATACCTCCCAGCGTAGGCGCGCTATATCAGCACCGCACCGAAACCGTAACCCAGCAGGACGGAGAGAATGATGCACACTGTGCCCGGAATGATGAACGGGTGGTCAAAGACGTATTTTCCGATCCGCGTGGAACCGGTGTCGTCCATCTCCACTGCCGCGAGCAGAGTCGGGTATGTAGGCAAGACGAACAGCGCGGACACTGCCGGGAACGCGGCGACTGCAGTCAGCGGGCTGACTCCAATGGCAATAGCCGCTGGCATGAGCGCCTTCGCGGTGGCTGCCTGGGAGTACAGCAGAGATGCCGCAAAGAAGAGCACGACCGCCAACAGCCACGGCTGCGATTGCAGCACGTTACCGGAGATGTCCTGAATCTCGTCGATGTAGTGGTTAATGAAGGTGGTGCCCAGCCACGCGACACCGAGCACACAGACCGCGGCCGACATTCCGGAGCGGAACACCTGGGTGTTCAAAACCTGCGCGGCTTGCTGCTTTGTCACCATGAGAATGATGGCCGCGGCCGCCAGCATGATGGTCATGATCGCCTCATTGCGCGGGATCGTGGGTTCTGCGATGAGACCGACTTGATCGGAAATGATCGTCGCGTACACCATCACTACGACAATGGCGACGAGGAAAATGATCACAGATGTTTTCGCGCCCTTTGTCGGTGCGAAACCGGTCTGCGAGGCGGGAGGCTTGACCAAGCCTTCCTCGAGTCGCTGGCGGTAAACAGGATCGTCTACAAGGTCCTTGCCCATTCGGTTGGCCAACCATGCCGTGGGAAAGATGGCCAGGAATGTTGCAGGAATCATCACACCGAGCAGCTGCAGGTAACCCACGCCGTGAGGCTCAAGCAGGTCTGCCATGAAGACCACAGCGGCCGAGATCGGTGAAGCGACAATGGCCATCTGGGAAGCGATGACCGCCACCGTCAGGGGGCGCGACGGCCGGACCTTGCCCTCCTTCGCCACCTCCACAATGACGGGCAGCGTGGAGAACGCGGTGTGGCCGGTTCCGGCTAGGACGGTCATGAGCCAGGTAACAATCGGCGCGTACAACGTCACGCGCTTCGGGTCGCGGCGGAGGAACTTCTCCGCCAGATACACCAGGTAGTCCATTCCGCCGGCGAGCTGCATCGCTGAAATCGCAGCGATGACGCACATGATGATGCCGATGACATCGAAGGGAATGTCTTCGGCAGTGACCTGCATGCCGGTCAGGCCGAGCGCGATAACGCCCAAACCTCCGGCGAAACCGATAGCGATGGAACCCAGGCGGGCGCCCAAAATGATGGCGCCGAAGAGGATGATGAGCTGAAGCACTAACAGCACAACGGGGTCCTTTCTCGAGCACAGTGAGAGCTCTGTTGAGTTGCGATACCCCCAGTATGCGACGCAAAAGACCGCCCTACCAGGCTGGTAGAGCGGTCAGAGGCGGATTGTGGCGAGGCTAACCCCCGTTTGCGTCTCACTCCAGGTAGAGCTTGCCGCGGAACTCCGGGTGCATGAGGTTTTCCTTGGAGAGAATCTTGTCGAGGGTTTCTTCGTCAAGAAGCTCCTTCTCCAGCACGAGCTCGCGCACACCGCGGCCCGTCTCAGCGGCCTCCTTACCGATCAGGTCACCATTGTGGTGGCCGATGAACGGGTTGAGGTAGGTGATGATGCCGATGGAGTTCTCCACATAACCCTGGCAGACGTCCTTGTTGGCAGTGATGCCAGTGACGCACTTCTCACGCAGCGTCTTCGCGGCGTTGCGCAGCAGTGAGATGGACCCGAACAAGCTGCGAGCGATGACCGGCTCCATCACGTTGAGCTGGAGCTGGCCGGCCTCGGCGGCCATAGAGACGGTGACGTCGTTGCCGAACACCTTGAAGCACACCTGGTTGACCACTTCGGGGATGACCGGGTTGACCTTCGCAGGCATGATCGAGGAACCAGCCTGGCGCTCCGGCAGGTTGATCTCGTTCAGGCCGGCGCGCGGGCCAGAGGACAAAAGGCGCAGGTCGTTGCAGATCTTTGACAGCTTCATGGCTGCGCGCTTCAGGGCGGAGTGAGCCATGACGTAGCCGCCGGTGTCACTCGTTGCCTCGATGAGGTCCGGGGAGGTGGAGATCGGCAGGCCAGTGACCTCGCGCAGAGCGGCGGTGACTTGGTCACGGTACCCGCCCGGAGTGTTCACGCCGGTGCCGATTGCGGTGGCGCCCAGGTTGATCTCCAAAAGCGAGTCAGCTGCCTGGCGCAGTCGGTCCTGCTCCTCCGCGAGATTGGCACCGAAGGCGGTGAACTCTTGGCCCAGAGTCATGGGGACAGCGTCCTGCAGCTGGGTGCGGCCCATCTTGAGGATGTCGTGAAACTCATCGCCCTTGGAACGGAACGCCTTCTGCAGTTCATCCAGTTCCTCGATGAGGCCCTGGAACGACTGGTGCAGACCAAGGCGGAAACCAGTCGGGTACGCGTCGTTCGTGGACTGCGACATGTTGACGTCGTCGTTCGGGTTGATGACGTCGTAGGAACCCTTCGGGTGACCCAGGAGCTCGAGCGCAAGGTTGGCCACGACCTCGTTGGTGTTCATGTTCACCGATGTGCCCGCGCCGCCCTGGTAGGCGTCGATGGGGAACTGGTCCATGCACCGGCCGTCGTGAAGAATCTGGTCGCATGCGGCGATGATCGCGTCAGCCTTGTCCTTCGGCAGGGTGTGCAGACGGCGGTTGGCCATCGCGGCGGCCTTCTTCACCATGACCATGCCGCGGACAAAATCCGGGTAGTCCTGGATCTTGGCGGACGAAATCTGGAAGTTGTCGATCGCGCGCATCGTGTGCACGCCGTAGTACTTGTCGTCGGGAACGTCGACGGTACCGAGCAAATCTTCTTCTGTTCTGTAGCCCATACGTGCCCAGTGTAGCCAGATTTAGATTCGCGCGATCTTGAGCTCCGAGGCGAGGATTGCTTCAGCACCAGCTGCGGCGAGACGGTCCATGAGTAGGTTCGCTTCCTTGCGCGGAACCATCGCGCGCACGGCGACCCAGTTCTCACGCTGCAGCGGGGAGACCGTCGGCCCGGTCAGCCCCGGGGTGATGTCCACAGCGGACTGCAGATTGTCGCGCGAGACGTTGTAGTCGAGCATGACGAAGTTGTGCGCCGTGAGAATACCGCGGATGCGCGAGAGCACGATCTCATCTTCTACGGTCAGCTCGCGCCCGGTGCGCTTGACCACGACTGCCTCGCTTGCCACAATCGGCTCCCCGAACGGAGCAAGCCCCTGTTGGCGCAGCGTGGCACCGGTGGAGACCACGTCGGCAATAGCATCGGCCACGCCGAGCTTGATGGCGATCTCTACTGCGCCGTCGAGGCGGATCACTTCAGCGTTAATGCCGCGGTCGGCGAGGTAGTCGGCCGCCAAGTGCGGGTAGGAGGTCGCCAGGCGCTTGCCCTCAAGATCTGCAATGGTCATGCTCTCAGCCGCATCGGCTGGGGCGGCAAAGCGGAAGGTGGAGCCGCCGAAACCGAGGTCGAGGATCTCTTCGACATCCGCACGCGAATCGAGCATCAGGTCGCGACCGGTGATGCCCAGATCAAGATGGCCTCCGGCGACATAAATGGCAATGTCTTTCGGGCGCAGGAAGAAGAACTCGACTCCGTTGGCTTCATCGACAATGTTGAGAGCCTTGGTGTATCCGCGGCCCTTGTAGCCAGCTTCTCTGAGGATGCCGGTCGCAGCCTCGGACAGGGAGCCCTTGTTGGGCACGGCAATCTTGATCATGGGGGTGTCAGGACTCCTATTAGAGGTATTTGTAGATGTCGTCCGGGGTCAGGCCGCGGTGAACCATCATCACCTGCGTCCAGTAGATCAGCTGGCTCATCTCCTCGGCGAGTTCCTCGTCGGACTGGTACTCGGAGGCGGTCCATACCTCGCCGGCTTCTTCGAGGATCTTCTTGCCGATGAAATGCGCACCCTTGTCCAGAGCCTCCACCGTGCCCGAACCGGCCGGACGCTCGGCTGCTTTGGTAGTCAGTTCCGCGAAAAGATCCTCGAAGTTTTTCACGCGAGTTACTTTATCCGATCCCGGGCAGCGCTGAACCATGCGGACACATCGTGTGCATCGGCACCGACGAACTCGGCTGGATCAAACCGCACCACACCTTCCGGGACGTCGTCGGCAAGCCCAAGCACAACGCACCCGGCCGTGGCGGCTGCGGACATACCGGCCCAAGAATCCTCGAAAACGAGGCAATCGACAGGATCCTCCCCCACGATCTCGGCAGCACGCAGGTACATGTCCGGCGCCGGTTTCGCCTGGGCCACCTCATCACCGGTGACAGAGTCGACGAAGAACTCACGGCCGACGATGTCAATGCAGTAGTCCGCCAGTTCACGTTCCGTGTTCGTGGTCACCAGCATCCGCATCCCCTCGCCCTTGAGAGAGGCGAGAAAGTCGCGCACGCCGGGATTCGGCTCCACATCGCCGGCGAGCAATTCGCCCATCCGCTGGTACATCCAGGACCGGTAACGGTCATAATCACCGTCGACAAGCTCGACTCCCGCCCACTCCGCGCACACGCGCAACGTGTTCGCAAAGGCACCGCCGACTGTCTCTTCGCGCTTTTCTGCGCTCAGCCTGCGGCCAAGCAGCTCTGAGAGCTCGTAGGTGGCAATGCCCCACAGCGGCTCAGTGTCAACCATCGTGCCGTCCATGTCCCAGAACACGGCCTTCGGCGCCGTGCTTGGTGTGCGGCTAGTCAAGCTCGGGAAGGGAGTTGAGTGCTTCGTCGTCAGCGCCGGTGGCCGCAGCCGCGCGGTACGCAAGGTCCTGCAGGTCCGACTTCTCCTCCGGCTCCAGGACAGCTTCAGCGTGCTTGGCGTTGAACTCGTCGAGCTTGGCAAAGAACGGTTCCACGACCGAGTTCAGCTTCTCCCCGTCCGGGTCGTCGCCGATGATCTCCAGGGCGTCGAGGTACTTCTCGATGAGCTCTTTCAGGTCCGGCAGGACTGCCGGGTCAAACGGCTCCTCCCACAGTTCCCTATCGCTGTCCTGTAGGTACGAACCGGTTGCAAACGTGGTCAGGTCGTCGATGAATTCGTCGACATCGCTCTGGAACTGATCGCGGATTGTCATACCCGCTATTGTGGCGCAGTTTCGCTACACCCGCACGCCAAGCAAGCCGTCCAGTGCAGCTGCAACGATCCCGTTGTGGTCACCGTGTGCTGCGTCGACGATGCGCAGCGCCTCTGGAGTGTTCAGGTCGTCCGCGAGAGCAGCACGCAGCTTATCGACGGTACCTACCGCCTCGTCTTCGCTGACCTCATTCGTGAGAGCTTCGCGCCAATTGGCCAAACGCTGCTCCGCCTGGTCCAAGACTGCGTAAGAGAAGTCGCGGTCGTCGCGGTAGTGGCCCCCGAACACGGCAAGTCGGATCGCTGATGGGTCGTGACCTTCTTCGCGCAGCTTGTGCACGAAGACGAGGTTGCCCAGAGACTTAGACATCTTCACCCCGTCGAGCGCGATCATGCCGGCGTGGACGTAGTGGCCGGCCATGCGCGGGACCGCGTACGCGGCCTCTGCGTGGGCGGCCGAGAACTCATGGTGCGGAAATGCGAGGTCAGAGCCGCCGCCTTGAATGGCGAACTGCGTTCCCAAACGATTCGTCGCAATAGCGGAGCACTCTATGTGCCAGCCCGGCCGGCCCGCACCGAAGGGGGCCTCCCACGCCGGTTCGCCCTCACGGTGGCCGCGCCACAGCAGCGCGTCCAGCGGGTCGCGCTTGCCTGTACGCTCCGGGTCGCCGCCGCGCTCGGCGAAGTACTCCTCCATCGTGGCGCGGTCGAGGTTGGACTCGTAGCCGAACTGCTCGGTTGCTGTGATGGGCGCGTAGATGTCGGTGACGGGGTGGTCACCGGAGTCGTCGACAAGCTCATACGCACTGCCGTTGTCCAGCAGCGTCTGCACCATTGCAATGACCTCATCGACGGATTCCATCGCGCCGATGTAGTCGCGCGGGGGGATGACGGAGAGGATTTCCATGTCGGTGCGGAACAGGTCGGTCTGGCTCTGACCAAGTTCGCGCCAGTCCACCCCGTCGCGCTCGGCGCGCTCGAACAGCGGGTCGTCGACATCAGTGATGTTCTGGACGTAATGGACACTGTGGCCGTTGGCGTTGAGCTGGCGGTGGACCAGATCAAACGTGAGGTACGTTGCCGCATGCCCCAGGTGAGTGGAGTCATACGGCGTGATGCCGCAGACGTACATCCCGATTTCACCGCCACTGGTCGTGGCCGTGGTGTCAACCTCCTTGACCTGCTGGTCAGCGGTGTCAAAAAGGGTCAACGGGACAGGAGTTCCGGCGACGGCGGGGACGGAGGGCGCGGGCCAAGAGTGCATGGGGTCAGCCTACAAGACAGCCGTGGCTACCAGCGCTACACCGGCTCCATCACGCCGGTGGCCAGCAGGACCATCACGATCACGCCGAGCGGGATGCGATACGCCGCGAACCACGCGAACGAGTGGTGCGACACGAAGCGCAGCAGCCAAGCACATTTATCCAGCTCAGCCGGGTGAACGCTCACCGCACCTGGCATCGCACGATATCCCGGATATGCACCGATACCGGCGGTCGAACACTTTTGCGTTCTACCTGGAGTCCCTTCTCATGCTTTTGTAGCCTTCAATCCCCAAGGCGGTGAAGGAACAAATTGCCGCCACCACCGCAACCAGCATTAGGCGAGAAGCTAAGGGCTCACTGAGCCCGAAATACTGCCGGGCCACAAACAATCCGAAGATTGAAAGCAAAGACAACATCGCGAAGAATCTCAAGTTACGCAAAGTCATGTGCCAAGTTTCCTCTTCCTATCGAGCCCAACGCTAGTTGCGAGATGTCACCGATACAACGTGGCTTCGATCTGAGATATTACGAAACTCGAACTTGTTCGCAGGCCGGCCCCTAGGGTGCGACAACGAATCGCAAGCCCGCTACACCGGCTGCATCACGCCGGTGGCCAGCAGGATCATCACGATCACGCCGAGCGGGATGCGATAGGCCGCGAACCACGCGAACGAGTGGTGCGAGACAAACCGCAGCAGCCACGCAATCGAGATGTAGCCGAGCACAAAGCCGATACCCGCCCCGACGAAGAGCTGAATACCGGAGGCGGCTTGACCGGCCTGGGGGTCGAAGGCGTCGGGAAGCGAAAAGAGCCCGGAGGCGAGCACTGCCGGAATCGCGAGCAGGAAGCTGAAACGCGTGGCCACCTCGCGGTCGAGGTTCAAGAACAGACCACCGGAGATCGTGCCGCCGGAGCGCGACACGCCCGGGATGAGCGCGAGGCACTGCCACAGGCCCATGATGATGGCGTCTTTCATGGTTAGCTCGTCGAAGCCGCGCGTTTTGCGGCCCTTGCGCTCGGCGAGAATGAACACGAAGGAAAAGACGATCAGTACCGTCGCGGTGATCCACAGGTTGCGGAAGTTCTCACGGATCAGGTCTTTGAGCAGCACGCCTGCTAAGCCGACGGGAATAGTGCCGGCAATGACCATCCAACCCATCCGGTAGTCGAAACCGCGCTTGCTCTTGTCGACGAGCCCAGCGAACCACGCCGTGAGAATCCGCCAAATGTCCCTTGCGAAGAACACGAGAACGGCCAGCTCTGTGCCCAGCTGGATGACGGCGGTGAAGCTGGCGCCAGCGTCTTGGCCCCAGAACAGTTCGGAGACAATCCTCAGGTGCCCAGAGGAGGACACGGGCAAGAACTCGGTCAACCCCTGGACGATCGACAGAACGATGACCTGGATCCACGACATGTTTTCGGCTGCTTCAATCACGGGGCACAACGATATACCCTCCGCGGCTGAATACCGGCAATCATGGCGAATGGCCAGCAGATTGGTGGCGGTTGGCCAGTTGATAGGCTGACAACCGTGAAAAAGCGTGTGTTCTTGCCTGTTGTTGTCTCTGCCAG
The DNA here is from genome assembly GCF_024454115.1 of Corynebacterium sp. CCUG 65737. Lineage (NCBI taxonomy): Bacteria > Bacillati > Actinomycetota > Actinomycetes > Mycobacteriales > Corynebacteriaceae > Corynebacterium > Corynebacterium sp. CCUG 65737. The sequence goes on along the minus strand of NZ_JAGPZB010000004.1, from coordinate 134,106 downwards.
CCTGGTTTTGACCGGCTGCACCCAAGGCATGATCGAGCAGGGCGAGGAGCAGATGGACACCATGGGCAACGCCGAGCCCGTGGCCTCACCAGACGCAACTGACCCAGCGGGTGAGGTCATCGACTTCGACCCGATCCAAGACATCGATCTCGTGCCGGCAACGCGCACCGATACCGAGATCAAAGACGGCGGCCTTGGTGTGCGGGCTGGCGACAAACTGCTCGTCGGCGACATCGACATGCTCACCTCCGGCAATGCGCGGGAAACCGCAATCGATCCCGACGCCGCGGACATCTCGGCGAACGCCGGCAAGTTCGCGGTTGCGCGCGCGGACCACAACGAGGTCGAACTGGTCGACCCTGCTGCCCCGAATAACCCGAACACAATCGTTCCCGTCGGCGACGAGGTGACTGTTGCTGCTCCCCTCTTCAGCGGCGGCATCATCGCTGGTTCCGACACGGAAGAACGCGTCTGGATCTACGCCGAGGACGGCACCGAGCTAGATACCTTCACAGTGGCCCGCCCGTCCGACTACCTCCTTGCGCAGGAGCAGACGGACGACGATGACCGAGTCGTGCGCATCAACCGCTTTGACACCACCATCCAAGACCTTCACGTCGAAGGGCGCCAGGGCGGAACACTGCGTGTTGGATTGGGCGTGGGCAAAGTCGCCTTCGGCGAAAACGGCATGGTGCTGGCTGCCGATGCCACCGGCAACCGCATGCTGGTCTACACCACGGATGAAGTCGTCCGACTGCACCAAATGGTGCCTACCGACGGCAGCCCCTGGGATGTCGCGTGGGACTCGAAGCGCCGTCTTGCCTGGGTGAGCTCCACCGAGACCAACACGGTCACCGCCTATGACCTTTCCCAGGGTGTACCCCTGGAAAAGGGGAAGCTGAACACTGTTGCTGATGCTCAAAGCCTCATAGTGCTGGAAGACGGCTCACTCGTGCTCGGCTCCGCCTCAGGCGACGGGCTGCAAGTCATCGATCCGGCTACTGTCGATAGTGCCACCAACTAAAAGGAGACCGCTGTGAGCGCCTACGACCGTCTTCTCAAGGTCATGTTCCTACTCCCCCCGGAGCGTATCCACGGCATCATCGGTGGCTCGCTCACGCTGTTGAATGCGGTCACCCCAGCCAACCGCGGCATGGAAAAACTCGTCCGCGTTCATGACCCCGTGCTCAAGCAGACGCTTTTCGACGTCTCCTTCCCCGCCCCACTCGGCCTCGCCGCGGGCTTTGATAAGAACGCCACGGCCATCGACTCGTGGGGGGCAATCGGCTTTGGATACGCCGAGCTCGGCACCGTTACCCCGCGCCCGCAGCCAGGCAACCCGGCCCCGCGCCTGTTCCGTTTGCCCGCCGACAAAGCGATTTTGAACCGCATGGGCTTCAATAATGAGGGCGCGCTCGATGTGGCCCGCAGGTTGGAGCGCAAGCACTCCAACGACGTTGTTGGAATCAATATCGGCAAAAACAAGACCTCCACGGATGCTGTCGCCGACTACCGCACTGGTGCCTCCCTGCTCGGTCCACTTGCTGACTACCTAGTAGTCAACGTCTCCTCCCCCAACACACCCGGCCTGCGTGACCTGCAGGCCATTGAGGAACTGCGCCCCATTCTCGCCGCAGTGCAGGAATCGACCGACACCCCGGTCCTGGTGAAGATCGCCCCGGATCTTTCCGACCAGGATGTCGATGCCGTCGCCGACCTCGCCCATGATCTGGGTCTGGCAGGCATTGTGGCCACCAACACCACGATCAGCCGCGAGGGGTTGAAAACCGACGCGGACGAGGTCGCTGCGATGGGGGCTGGCGGGGTTTCTGGTGCGCCCGTCGCAAAGCGCTCGCTCGAAGTGCTCAAGCGGCTGCACGCGCGTGTCGGCGGGAAGCTCGTGCTCGTGAGCGCGGGCGGCATCTCTACCCCTGAACAGGCGTGGGAGCGCATCGCGGCTGGTGCTCACCTGCTGCAGGGCTACACCCCGTTCATCTATGGCGGGCTGGGATGGATCCGCGACATTCACAAAGGACTTGCCGCGCAGGTGAGAGCGCACGGGCTAAGCAACATCAGCGAAGCCGTCGGCAGCGGTCTCGAGTGGAAGGCCTAAGCGGCGGCTGAACGGCGCAGAATGAGCGCGCAGATGATAGCCATGCCGGCCCACAGGAGAAGCCAGTAGGTCTCGGTGGTGAAAACGGTGGTCGTCTTCGGCGTGACCACCGACGCAAGGATGAGCACTGAAGTCAGAGCCAGTGCGATGACGCGTGTGAGGGAGCCCCGTTCTTCGCGTGTGAATGCGCCGAAACTGCCGAAGAGCAAAGCGGCAACACACAGCATTAAGTCAGACGGAGTGAACGTGAAAACGCTGTCTCCGGAGATGAACGCCATAATGGCGAGGATGATCAGGACAACGGCCAGAGCCATGAAGGCACCGCCGACACGGAGCTGAACGGGGACCATGCCGGCGACCTTACCTCACGGGGGTATGCTGCCCAGCCGCGTGCGGTGTGTTGGCTAGATCTTGAACGAGTATGGGTTCACGCCCTCTGGAAGCGTTGCACAGGGACTCCACAGTGTAATTGTGAGCATCGGCAAATCGTCCGGGCGGTCAAGAGACGAAATGATGGCCGCTCCGGCGCCCAGTGTTCTTGCGGAATAAGCGCTTGCAACTCACGCTGGATGGCCACCGAATTCTCCTTGGCCTCCTGAATAGTCGGAGTTTCAGCCGGCGAAAGAGCCGTAGACGACTCAGAAGGCGCAGACAGAGATGGCACCAGCACCTCGCTCATGCTGCACCCGGCAAGAGGCGCCGGAAGCAGACACAGCGCTGGAAGAACCTTCGCGCGCAATGCTTAGTTCTCGTACCAGCCCCACACGATGGCGCGGCCAAGCGCATGGAAGTTCAGGTTGAAGCCGAGTTGCGTTGGGTTGGCGATCTCGTCGACAGGCAGCTCAGTGTCCACAGCGTGGACAGCGTAGAGGTAGCGGTGCGGGCCGTGGCCCTCCGGCGGGTTGGCGCCGTAGTAGCCCTTGATGCCGGACGAGCCGGTCAGGGTCGTCGCACCGACACCGAGGTCCTCCTTGGAGCCAGCGCCCGACGGCAGTTCTGCGACGTCAGCCGGGATGTTGAATGCCGACCAGTGCCAGAAGCCCGATGCGGTCGGGGCATCCGGGTCAAAGCAGGTCACCGCGAACGTCTTCGTGCCTTCCGGGAAACCGGACCACGCCAGCTGCGGGCTGGTCGCGTCATCGCCAGCCAGCTTGTCGTCCAGGCGCTCACCATCGACGATGTCGGTCGACGTGAGCTCGAAGGCCGGCACGTCAGCCAGCGGTGCGTACGGATCGGGGCCGGGGAAACGGTCTTGGTCATAAGAAGCAGTCATAGCTCCTTTGTACCGGTAACTTCCTATCCTGCACACGATCTCGTCCGCGGCTAGCTCGGCACCGCTCTATGCAAACGTGCATCTACCATGCGATTTGCTCCCCGTGCGACGCACGCCTTATAGTCTTACGAGTGCCCGGCCACCCGGTTATCCTGGTGGCCGATAACACCCAAAGCCCGGGTGGCGGAATGGCAGACGCGCTAGCTTGAGGTGCTAGTGTCCTATTAACGGACGTGGGGGTTCAAGTCCCCCCTCGGGCACCCTTGACCGGCTCCCCCGAGGAGCCGGTTTTCACGTTTCAGGAGGCTTTACATGCGCGACCCTCGCCGCATCGCAGCTCTCCTCGTGGCGGCTATTGCCTTCGTTACGCTGTGGATGCTTCTTGACGTCCCGGACCTGGCCACTCTTCGCGCCTGGGCCGATCAAACCGGCCCCTGGTTCCCCGTCGTTTTCTGGCTCTCGTACATCCTGATCACGCAATTTCCAATCCCCCGCACCGTGATGACGATTTCAGCTGGCATCCTCTTCGGAACCGTGCAGGGCATCCTTCTCGCGCTCACAGCGACCACAGTGGCCGGCACGATCTCGCTGCTCATTGTGCGCTTTCTGCTCCGCGACTGGATTGAAGCCCGGCTGACGCACCCGTCGGTTCTGGCCATCAATCAACGGTTAGAGGAACGAGGATGGCTAGCTATCCTCAGCCTCCGGATGATCGCAGGAATCCCGTTCTCCATCCTCAACTACACCGCCGCACTCACCCGTGTGCGCGTGGTTCCGTTCACAGTGGCCACGCTCATCGGCTCCGCACCGGGCACGATCCTGGTCACCATCTTCGGTGACACACTTACCGGTGAGGCGAACCCTGTTTTCATCGCGATCATGGCGGTGCTTGCGGTTGCCGGCTTCGCCGGTTTGCTTATCGACGCCCGACTCCCCACCCGTCAATCCCCTACCCTAGACCACTAGCTTTAGCGGGTAGAATAGACCGCATGATTGCTGTCCACGCCCGCTACCGTGGCCGCGACACCCGCCGCGCCCAATTGGTCAAGCGCTCCGCCGAGGCACTGTCCACCCTCGATGGTGTCGGCAGCTTCGATGTCGTCGGTGTGGAGGACATCCGCGCACACGTGGATGGCGCCGAAGCCGCTTGCATGCTGATTATGGCACTTCTATCCGACGGCGACTGGGCGATCGGACTGGGGATCACCGCGGAATCATCCGCAGTAAGCCCTGCTGTCTATGCCGCAACGGACGCGGTGGGCAACCGTCCGGGAACTGTCAGCGTAGTAGTGGAAGCCGGATCCGCCGACGCAACCGGTGCTGACGACATCGCAGCCGCTTTTGCGCTCTTGAGCCACGTCCTTGCGAAGCGCACCCTTGAGGGCCGCGAAGCAACCTCCCTAGTGCGCTCAGGACTGAATCAGAACGAGGCAGCCGAGGAGCTCGGCATCTCTAAACAGGCGATGAGCCAGCGGCTCCAGGCCGCCGGCTGGCAGGCCGAGCAGGCTGGGTGGCAGCTCGCCGTGAACCTGATCAGCCGCGCTGCCAGCTAGTTGCAGCTAACTATTGGTGGCCCGGAAAACCGGGTTGACCGGGCTGACCGGTCAGCGGCTGCTCGTAGGCTACCTGCGGGAACTCTTGCTGTTGGGGCTCCCCTGGCATCGCCACCGGGCGGGAAGCACCGTCACCAGACGGGCCAGCCGGGTCGTCGTTACGCTTCACTCGCGAGCTGATCGCCGGCTTTTCGCGCTCTTCCTGCTCGTCGAGCGGAGAGTCCACCGGCTTATTGGCCACAGCGCGGGCTTCTGCCACGGCACGGGCGATCTCCGGGTCCTGGGCGGTCTCGAACCATTGGTCGGTGTTTTCGCGGCCGGCGAGGTCCTTGGTCTCTTCGTCGACAAGCGCCGCCTCGTAGCGGAAGACCCCGTCGTCGTCCTTCTTCGCATAGGCCTTCGCAAACTGCTCCAGCGCGTCGCCGAACTGCGACGGAATCATCCACATCGACGAGCCCTTGCCCTCGGCAATCTGCGGCAGCTTGTCCAGGTACTGGAACGCGAGCAGCTCGGGAGTAACGCCAGAGGTCTTGATCGCGGCGTTGACCTTCTGAATTGCGCGGGCCTCACCCTGCGCATTGAGGTACTTCGCGGCGCGCTCACCCTCAGCACGCAGGATGGTGGCCTGGCGCTCGGCCTCGGCTGCGAGAATCGCGGCGTGCTTCTCACCCTCCGCGGCGAGGATGCGTGCCTGCTTCTCACCTTCTGCAGTCTTAATGTCGGACTCGCGGCGACCCTCGGAGGTGAGGATCATCGCGCGCTTTTCACGGTCCGCCTTCATCTGCATCTCCATGGACTGCTGGATGGACGGCGGCGGATCAATCGCCTTGAGCTCCACTCGGCTAATGCGCAGGCCCCACTTCGCAGTCGCTGCGTCGAGCTCACCACGCAGGCGGCGGTTAATCGTCTCGCGCGAGGTCAGGGTCTCTTCCAGCGTCATACCGCCGACAACGTCGCGCAGGGTTGCGGTGGAAATCTGCTCCACACCGACGATGTAGTTGTCCACGCCGTAGATCGCGCGGGCGGGGTCGTTGATCTGGAACGTCACTACCGTGTCAATCGCCACGGTCAGGTTGTCCTGGGTGATCACGGCCTGCGGAGGGAAGGACACAACGCGCTCACGCGTATCGACGCGCTCACGCACCCGGTCCACAAACGGGACCAAGAGCGTGATTCCGCCCGACACGGTGCGGGTGTAGGTTCCCAACCTTTCGATGACGGCAGCTTCGCCCTGCGGGATCAACGCGATAGAGCGGAAGATGACGAAGATGATGAAAAGGAAAAGGACGATGAGAAAGATCGTCAACGGCATGGCTATTCCTTCCAGACGACGGCCGTTGGCCCGTCGATATCAGCAACAATGACGTGTTCACCCGCCGCGATGACATGGGCGGGGTCAATGGCCCGGGCAGACCAGATGGAACCGTCGAGACGCACTTGGCCGCTCGACGGAGTGATGTCTTCCAGCACGTGCGCTTTCGATCCGACCAGCGCTTTCGGAGACGTGTCGAGCGCGCGCGGCTTCGAATACCGACGGTGCAGCCAGGGCCTGAGGAACAGAATCAACGCTGCCGATGACAGCCCGAAAATGACAATCTCAGCCCACACCGGCAATCCAAACAGCGACGCCCCCGCGGTAACCGCAGCACCTCCGGCGAGCATGAGGAAAGTGAACTCACCGGCCGCAAGTTCAAGACCGGCGAGAACAAGTGTGCCGATAAGCCAAATAACTGTTCCCACGCTCAAAAGACTACAGGTCTTCTTTGCTCAGCTCCGGGTTAGTTACAAAGTCGACGAGTCTCTCCACCGCACCGATCAAGGTGTGGTCAATGTCGCGGAAGGTCTCCACCGCGTTGTACACGCGATTCCACCCTTCGCGCGGGTCGGACCATCCCAACCGCCGGCAAATGCCGGTCTTCCAGTCTTCGCTTTTAGGCACGTCCGGCCATGCGCGCATGCCGAGCTTCTCCGGTTTCACCGCAGCCCAGATATCCACGTAGGGATGACCGGTGACCAGCACGTGCGGCCCGACATTCGCGACGAGCCGGGACTCCTTCGACCCCTCGATGAGGTGATCCGCCAACACACCGATGCGCCGGCCGGGGCCGGGCTGGAATTCCTCGAGCCGCTGCGGGAGATTATCCAGTCCCTCCAGGAACTCGACCACGACACCTTCAACCCGCAGGTCGTGCCCCCACACCTTTTCCACAATCGCGGCATCGTGCACGCCCTCAACCCAAATGCGCGACGGCATAGCCACCTTCGCTTGCACGTTGTCCACGCGGCGTGAGCCAGAATTCGACTTGCGCGGCTCCTGCTTGACGACGGGCCTGCCCAACGTCACCCTCTCCCCCTCCACCAGAAACGCTCCGGGCAGCATTTTGAACAACCGCTGGGTGCCCCGGCGGTCTTCGAGGCGGACGAAATCCCCGTCGTAGGTCCGCTCGAGTCCAACGACGGCCCCGACGAACTCGTCCGGGTCGCCGAAGACCTCCGCGATAACGTCCGGAGTTGCCTCCACGGTGCGGAACGTCCGCGGGTTTTTACGGTCGTGGCCAGCGAAAATATCGCCGCCATAAGGATCATGGGATGGGCTCATAGTGGCCAAGAGTGTAGCCGATCCATTCTGTCTGATCGGGGCCCCACGCTATACTTCTCCGGCGTGAATGCCCGCACCGAAGTCTATTCTCCACTCCAGAACGCAGCTGTCTGGTTGGCTGCGTGGCTCTATGGGCACGAGTCCACTGACGCGCTCGTGTCGGCGCTGACGGACCTCGGTGGGGACCACCACTATGCCGGCCAACCGCTGGCCCACCTGTTGCGGGAGATCCGTTCCGAAGCCGACCTGGATACAGAAGGGCCAGCAGTCCGCCTCATCCTATCCGGACCTGGCCAACCGCCGGAGTTGCCCGCCGGTTCGCCAGCGGCAGCGGCCCTTGGTGAAGCCGGTGCGGTGGTCATCCGCGGCCACGCAGGGGCGAACCACATCCTGATTCCCGAATATGGCGATAACGGCACGCAGTGGCGCTGGTTCGAGGAGCACGAGCGCCTGCCTGAACCGGCCTGGCTCTCCCCCGGCGAGGCGGATGCGCTTCTCTCCCGCGCCACGAACGAAGCTGCGGTCCTCATCGAGGCGGCCGGGGGTATCTGGTCAGATCTGCCCAACCCGCGTTTGACGGTGGGGACACTGGCAGACTTCTACGACACCCCGGGGTTGCCCATGCGAACCCCGCCGCGTGCGGCCAAACTGTTCGCCCGGGCGGATGCGGTTGCGGCGGTGGTGGAGACGGTCGTCGATACGCTAGGCGACCATTCATTTGACCCGCACCTGTTCGCCCTGTGGCGCCACATCCGCACGGCGCGCATGGCCGGTGTCGCCGACGCTGTGCTCGACTACCAGCGCGGCGACTAACGCGGGCTTAGCTCTGCGGCTGGGGACGCTGCGGGGTGCAGCAGCCTTCCTTACACGGCGCGCCATTGAGCGTGCAGCCCTGAACCGTGATCGTGGACAGCGTCTTCGGTTCAGTCCCGGCGGCGGTGTTTTCCACGAGATTGAGGACGAGGTTGGCGAATTCCGGCTCGAGTCCGACCGTCGGCGTACGAGTCAAGGTGATGCCGCGCTCATCGCAAGCTTCTTTGAGCTCAGTGTCGAGATCCCAGATGACCTCCATGTGGTCAGTGATGAAGCCCACCGGCACGCAAATGATGTGCTTGATCGAGCTGTCTTCATCATGCAGCTCTTCGGTGCGGTCGACCACGTCCGGCTCCAGCCACGGCGTAGCCGGGTTACCGGAGCGGGACTGCCACACGACCTCGTAAGACGGCAGGCCGGCAGCCTCAGCGATCAGCCGGGACGCCTCCTCGACCTGGCGCGAGTACAGGTTGGCGTCGGTCGGGCCACCGGAAGCGTCATCAGCCGCGTTGGGAACAGAGTGCGCAGTGAACAGCACGCGCGTGGTGGCCTGGTCTGCGGCCTCCCACGCCTGGCGGACATGGTCGGCCATGAGCGAGACGAAGGTCGGGTGACCGTAGAACTGCCACAACTTCGTGAACTCAATGTCGCCGTGGGACTCGCGCAGCTTCACGATGTCTTCGTCATACTGGCGGCACGCCGAGTACCCACCCCAGGCCGAGGTGGCGAAGACAGCGACATTACGGTGGCCGTCCGCCTTGATCTCATCGGCCGCTTCCAATGCGAACGGGCGCCAGTTGCGGTTGCCGAAGTAGACAGGAAGGGTTTCGCCTCGCCGCTCAATCTCCGCCTCAATATTGGAGATGATCGTGCGGTTCTGCTCGTTGATCGGGCTCACACCACCGAAGTTGAAGTAGTGCTCACCGACCTCAGCGAGGCGCTCGCGGGGAATGCCGCGGCCTTTGGTGACATTCTCGAGAAAAGGAATAACCTCGTCCTCCCCTTCGGGGCCACCGAAGGAAAGGACGAGGAGGGCATCAAAATCACTCAGGGACATAGACCCCAGTCTAGATCACGTGGGGGTGGGCCCGGGCTAGATCAGACGGACCGCGTAAGGAGCCATACCGCTGTGGCGAACCGGGGACTTCTGCACGTTCGAGCCGTTCTGCGGTGCCTCGAGCATCATGCCGTCACCGAGGTAGATGGCCACGTGCTGGTTGCCGCCGTCGCCCCAGAACAGCAGGTCACCGCGCTCAGCTTCGGCGGCAGGGATCTTCTCGCCGCGCTGGTACTGGTAGCCGGTGTAGTGCGGCAGATCGACCCCAGCACCCGAGTAGGCGTAGAGCACCAGACCGGAGCAGTCATAACCCGCCTGCCCCGTGTGCGCGCTCACACCGTCGGGGATACCGGTGGTCGGGCCGTTGGCGTCGCCGCCGCCCCACACATACGGAGTGCCAATCTGCGATTCACCGCGCGCAATCACAGCCTCGATCTGGTCCTCACGGGCCGTCGCAGCCGCCGGCTGCTCTGCGCCACGGATCTCCTCAGTCGCCTGCGCAGCGTCCATGACCTCAGGCAGCACCTCGGCGACCGAGGTTCCGTTCTCTTCATCTGCTGCAGCGACAGCGTTGTCCGCCTCTTCGCTTGACGACGTCGACGCGATCTCGCGGTCACCCTCCGAGTAAGGATCGTCGAACACACCGTGGTCAGGCTGTGCTTCCCCAACAGCCTGAGCGAAAGCGTCGACAGCCGCTGCTACCGAATCCGGGTTGGACAAGTCACCCAGGACCGGGCGACTCGGGCCGGCAGGCGCTTCCTCCACAGTCACGGAAGCCTCAGCAGGCACTTCAATTTCAGCAGTCTCGGATACGTTAGCGTCACTCTCCCCAGTTTCGGAGCTCTCCTCCACCGGGGTTTCCTCCACCGGGGTTTCCTCCACCGGGGTTTCCGCAGCAGCCGGCTCCGGCGTTTCTGTACTCTCCGCATCCGGGGTCACTGAAGTTTCGCCGTCAGCGGTCTCGGACGCCTCTGCCGACTCGAGAGTCTCCGCGGCTTGTTCCGTTTCCTCAACGGGTGTAGCAGAGCCGGACGGAATTTCACTCTCGTTCGCTCCCTGAGGGGCCGCGGTCTCAGACGCAGCTTCCGGACGCAGCTCGCCCAACGCTTCCCGCGCAGTCGAGAGATTCTCGTGCGCGTCATCGCGAAGCCCAAGCTGCTCGTTCAGAGAAGACAGCGAGTTCTGCAAAGTTTGTCGAGCCTCGGACTCCGCAGTGGTTGCTGCGCGCTCACGCTCTTCGGCAAGCTTGCTGGCTTGACGCAGCGTCGATTCCTCGTTCGCCGCTTGGGTACGCGTCCGCTGCAGCTCCTCGAGCGTCGCTCGCTTGCCCTCAGATTCCTTCCGCAGATACGTCTGACGGTCAAGGGAGTCCTTACGTGCATCACCGTTGGCCTGAACACGTGCGCCGCCGCCATTACTAGACCGGTAGGCGGAACGGGAGATTTCGTCCAGCTCCGACTGTGCGCGCTCAACATCGACCTGGGTCTCGTTGAGACGGTCGCGTGCCGCAGAAGCACCGCGGCGGGCCTGCTCAGCAAGCGATTGAGCATCGTGGAGATCAACCAGCGCTTGGTTGACTGACTCAGCGAGACCGCCGATCTCCAGATTGAGTCGATCGATCTCGGCCTCGCCTTGAGAGATCTCAGAGATAATCGAGGGCACGGGCGTGTCCTGAGCGACAGCGGTCGTCGACGAGCTGGCGATGGACAGGGTAACTGCGCATGCTGCGGCCGGGACGACGCTCCGGAAACGGAAACGAGTCCACGACGCCTGCGCGGAACGAACGGTGAATCCCACGGAGGTATTCCTCTCACCGCACAACCCACCGTGCAGCGGGCGGTCGCGCCGAACTTAGTCGGATAGCCACGCGCGGCACACTGGGCCAGACAGTCAAGTCTGACGTGCGGACGATTGAATGGTCACGGATGCGAACCCGCGGGAATGAACGCGGCCCATCGGCGCTGCATGGCGTAACAAGAGAGAGCTCACGGGAGCGCCGGGACTTCTTCCTGGCGCTTCCGTCAACTCCAATCCTTGGCGTGCTTCCCCACATGCCCGAATCGAGTTTCCGTTTCCGGATCTGTTACGTATGCGTTTGATGTAACTGCGATCAGCCCACGAGCTGACATGGAAACCATAAGTCACTTAATTAGTCTGTTGCACAACCTTTACCAATTTTCACACTGGTCAAGGCGAATCTCATGACTGTTACTTCTGCACACCCTGCGGTTTTAGCCGCGGAAACTATTTATGTGACGTCGGTCACGTTCGCGCCACAACCGTTAACACACGCCTCAAAAGAAAGAATTAGACACGCCGGGACGCTTTGCTAGACAAGCCAGATAACTTGACTAACGGTGCCCACTATCGTCGCTGTCGCACCACCGAGAAGAACGTCATGAGCACAACTACCGCCACGATGGCCGCCAGAACGAGAAAGACAACAACCCACGGAGGCGCGAACCCGTCGGCTTCAGCGGCGAATGCCTCCAGACCAACGGCGTAGTCGGGCTCGCCCACCATGGCCAATTGCCCGCTTTCAATCTCGGCGCGTGAAAGAGAATTACTCACTGCAGCCGCCGAATTGGGCGTGCGCACCACGACCGTGTCCAATCCAGTGACATTCTGGAGATCCTGCGCGATGTCCCGCAGGTCCCCCGGTCGCTCTGGTGTCGTCTCCAACACCACGACGCCGATGTCGCCCACATCCGCCGCACCCGCCGCGTCGATATTGCCCATTGCTCGGGTGAGATCCGCGGCCAGGGACTCGTTCGCCGGATTGTCCGTGCCGAAAGCGACCCGTCCGTCGCGCAGTTGGGCGGACAGCGCATCGAGGTCAGCTTCGGGGTGCGGCATGGTTGTCAAGGGTAGCGGTGGGAAGCGTCGATAAGCGTGACGACGCGCAAATACCCAAACGGGGTAACTAAAAGGCTTACAGAACTTTCAAGTGTGCCTAGAATTACCCCTTATATCTGGTGTGTGCCCTAACATTGTCCGGTAGGGACCCGAATGGGTCACAACACCCAGAATTTCACAGTTCGACAACGAGAAACGGAGCTCACGTGTCTGAAAGCAAGAACTCTTTCAACGCCAAGAAGACTCTCGAGGTAGGCGGCAAGTCCTATGACTACTACGCCCTCGACGCAGTCGAAGGCATGGAGAAACTCCCCTACTCCCTGAAGGTGCTGGGAGAGAACCTGCTGCGCACCGAAGACGGCAAGAACGTCACCGAGGAGCACATCAACGCCATTGCTAACTGGGACCCGTCGGCAGAGCCGTCCATCGAGATCCAGTTCACCCCGGCCCGCGTCCTCATGCAGGACTTCACCGGTGTCCCTTGTGTCGTCGACCTCGCCACCATGCGCGAGGCCGTTTCTTCTCTCGGCGGCAACCCGGACCAGGTCAACCCGCTCAACCCGGCGGAAATGGTCATCGACCACTCCGTGATCATCGAGGCCTTCGGTTCCGAGAGCGCCATCGACAAAAACGTCGAGATCGAGTACGAGCGCAACGAAGAGCGCTACCAGTTCCTGCGCTGGGGTGCAGAGAACTTCTCCAACTTCCGCGTCGTTCCCCCGGGAACCGGTATTGTCCACCAGGTCAACATCGAGTACCTCTCCCGCGTCGTCTTCGATAACGACGGCGTTGCCTACCCGGACACCTGCATCGGTACCGACTCCCACACCACCATGGAAAACGGCCTGGGCATCCTCGGCTGGGGCGTTGGCGGCATCGAGGCTGAGGCAGCCATGCTGGGCCAGCCGGTGTCCATGCTCATCCCGCGCGTTGTCGGCTTCAAGCTCACCGGTGAGATCCCGGTTGGCGTGACCGCAACCGACGTCGTTCTGACCGTTACCGAGATGCTCCGCGAGCACGGCGTGGTCCAGAAGTTCGTCGAGTTCTACGGCAACGGTGTCAAGGAGATCCCGCTGGCTAACCGCGCGACCATCGGTAACATGTCGCCGGAGTTCGGCTCCACCTGCGCGATCTTCCCGATCGACGAGGAGACCATCAACTACCTCGAGCTCACCGGCCGCGACAAGGAGACCATCGACCGCGTCGAGGCGTACGCCAAGGCACAGGGCATGTGGCTCGAGCAGGACGCTCCGGAAGCAGAGTACTCCGAGTACCTCGAGCTGGACCTATCCACCGTCAAGCCGTCCATCGCTGGCCCGAAGCGCCCGCAGGACCGCATCCTCCTGGAAGAGTCCAAGACCACCTTCCGCACCCAGCTGCCGGACTACAACACCGCAGGCGAGGGCCAGGCAGAGCCGGTCCGCGCAGAGAAGGTCGACACCGTCGAGTACAACCAGTCCTGGCCGGCTAACGGCGAGTCCGCTGCTGACGGTGCAGAGGGCCGCGCTTCCAAGCCGGTCATCGTGGAGTCCCCGCAGGGCGGCGAGTACACCCTCGACCACGGCATGGTCGCGATTGCCGCGATCACCTCCTGCACCAACACCTCCAACCCGTCCGTCATGGTCGGTGCTGCCATGCTCGCCCGCAAGGCCGCCGAGAAGGGCCTGAAGGCTAAGCCGTGGGTCAAGACCATCATGGCTCCGGGCTCCCAGGTGGTCAACGGTTACTACGAGCGCGCCGACCTGTGGAAGGACCTCGAGGCTGTCGGTTTCTACCTCTCCGGCTTCGGCTGCGCATCCTGCATCGGTAACTCCGGCCCACTGCCGAACGAGATCTCCGAGGCCATCAACGAGTACGACCTGACCGCCACCGCTGTGCTGTCCGGTAACCGTAACTTCGAAGGCCGCATCTCCCCGGACGTGAAGATGAACTACCTCGCGTCCCCGCTGCTGGTCATCGCCTACGCCATCGCCGGCACCATGGACTTCGACTTCGAGTCCCAGCCGCTCGGCCAGGACGCCGACGGCAACGACATCTTCCTCAAGGACGTCTGGCCGTCCCCGGAGGAGATCGAGGGCGTCATCGCCGAGACCATCTCCCGCGAAATGTACGAGGCTGACTACGCCGACGTCTTCAAGGGCGACGAGCAGTGGCAGAACCTCGACGTTCCGGAGGGCAAGACCTTCGCATGGGACGAGGACTCCACCTACATTCGCAAGGCACCGTACTTTGACGGCATGCCGGAGGAGCCCAACGATGTTGGCGACATCAGCGGCGCACGCGTCCTGGCCAAGCTGGGCGACTCCGTGACCACCGACCACATCTCCCCCGCCTCGTCGATCAAGCCGGGCACTCCGGCTGCGAACTACCTGGACGACAACGGTGTGGAGCGCCACGACTACAACTCCTTCGGTTCCCGCCGTGGTAACCACGAGGTCATGGTTCGCGGCACCTTCGCCAACATCCGCCTGCGCAACCAGCTCGTTGAGGATGCCGGCGGCTACACCCTGGACTTCACCCAGGAAGGCAACCCGCAGGCGTTCATCTACGACGCCGCTCAGAACTACGCCGAGCAGGACATCCCGCTGGTTGTTCTGGCCGGTAAGGAGTACGGCACCGGTTCCTCCCGTGACTGGGCTGCCAAGGGCACCAACCTGCTGGGCGTGAAGGCTGTCATCACCGAGTCCTTCGAGCGCATCCACCGCTCCAACCTGATCGGTATGGGCGTGCTGCCGCTGCAGTTCCCGGAGGGCGAGTCCCACGAGTCCCTCGGCCTGGACGGCACGGAGACCTTCGACATCACCGGTATCACCGCCTTCAACGAGGGCGACACCATCCCGGAGACTGTCCACGTCACCGCCACCAAGGACGGCGGCGAGACCGTCGAGTTCGACGCGAAGGTCCGTGTTGACACCCCGGGTGAGGCTGAGTACTACCGCCACGGCGGCATTCTGCAGTACGTGCTGCGCCAGATGGTCAAGAGCTAACCGTCTGTAGCTGATTGGGGCCGGGGTTTCCCGGCCCCTTTCGCATTTCTGCTTATCGGCGCCTTGGGATTCCTTCCCCCGGATGTGCGGGCCTTCACGCATGCGGTTTAGACTTACCCGCTATGCTTCTCTTCCTTTCCCTGCGCAACGGCCCTGTCGGCCCGGCGGTGTCCCACGCGGAATACCACGACACGCTCCGTGCCACTGGACTCACCACCGACGACGTAGAGCTGCGCACAATTAGCGACGAGCACGCCGAGCTGGGCAGCTTGGACGGCATTCAGGGGATTTTTGTGGGTGGCAGTTCGCTCAACATCACCAACGACACGTACGATGCCTGGCAGCAACACGTGCACACCCTGCTCGGAGAGGTCGTCGAAGGAGACATTCCCGTCTTCTTCGTCTGCTACGGCCTGAGCTGGCTCACCCACCACCTCGGCGGGAACGTGACGCACTCGCACCCAGAGGCCTCGGGCCCGACGATCGTGAACCTGCTTCCCGCCGCCGACGAAGACCCTCTGCTGCGCGACCTACCAAAGTTGTTCACTGCTCTGACTGGCCACACCGAGAACGCCGAGCCGCACAGCACACACCCAGAGCTGACTCTGCTTGCCGACGGCCCCTCGTGCCCCGTTCAAATCGTCCGCTACCGAGACCGCGTATGGGCCACCCAGTTCCACGCTGAAATGGACGCTGCGGCGATGAAGACCCGCATGGACTTCTACTACGACTACGGCTACTTCCCGCAAGAGGCCTACGACGACATCATCGCGGCACTACCCAGCGTGGATACGGAAACGGCGAACGAGATCGTGAAGCGCTTCGCGCAGTTCTGCCTCGCCGGGCAGGCAGCGAGCTAGACGGATTAGACGGAACTGACCGGCTCGGTGCCGTCTTCGAATTCGAAGGGGTTCGGCGACATCTCACCACGGTCGACGGCCTCCACGATGACCTGGGCGACGAGCTCACGCGACGTCTTGGAATCCGCGTTGCGTGCATCGGTCAACACCGTCACGCCCTTCGACGGCTCATCCGTGAGAAGCGTCGGCCCCAAAATCGTGTGGGTGAGGTTGGACGCGAGCAGGCGCTGATCCACGGCCTTCTTCGATTCCACGTACGCGTACCACGAGCCGCCGTCGTCCTCAGTCGTGGCCTCGGCGGCACCGGCGTAGGACACCATGATGAAGTGCGGTGTGTATTCGCCCAGTTCCTCCAGGGCGTCAATTGCTTTCATCGCTGCATCGCGGTCCACCGCGTACGTGCGCTCAGCGCTACCGCCGCCGGCACCTGCGGACCACACAACGGTGTCGAATGGAGTGATCAGGCGCGCCCATCCTTCCTCGTCCAGCGTGGTGAGATCTTGAATGATGACGGTGGCGCCAGCGTCGATAAGCGACGGTGCGTGCTCCGGATTGCGCACGAGTGCTGCGACCTTGTGCCCCGACTCGGTCAGCAGCGGAACGGTGTGCTTGGACACGTTGCCGCCCGCGCCGAGAACGAGGACGAACTTGCTTGCTTTGTCTGCGCTTTCTTCAGTGCTCATGCACCCCACCGTAACCGTGAATGCTGGCTCCTGCCGATTTACCCGCGAGTCGTAGGATGGGGCGCATGTACGCAATCATCACCACCACTGGACCAGACCGCGTCGGCATCATTGCCGGCGTTGCGCAGGTAGCCGCGGAGCACGACCTCAACATCGTCGACGTCTCCCAGACCATCATGGACGACTTTTTCACTATGATCATGCGCGCGGAACTACCCGGCGAGGGGTTCGACCTCGCCGGACTCCAAGACACGATGGGTGAACTGGGCAAGAGTCTCGGCGTGGACATCCGCGTCCAGTCCGAGGCACTGTTCACCGTCATGAACGAGGTCTAAGCGGGCATGGCAAACCAGCTCAATTTCAAGGCTTCGAGCATCGTCGACGTGATCTCGATGATCGAGGATTACCGCCTCGACATCCGCACCGTGACCATGGGCATCTCGCTCATCGGCTGCACGCGCGGCACGATGGAAGCCACTGCAGACGCAGTCTATGACCGCGTCACTCAACGCGCCTCCCGTCTCGTCGAGGTCTGCGAGGGCATCGAACGCGAGTTGGGCATCCCGATCGTGAACAAGCGCGTGTCCGTCTCCCCTATTGCGCTCGTTGCCGCGGGTGTCGACGGCAACCCCGCTGACATCGCCCGCGCTCTCGACCGCGCCGCGAACGAACTCGGGGTGAACTTCATCGGCGGCTACTCCGCTCTCGTGGAGAAAGGTGCGACCGAGGCCGACGAGCGCCTCATCCGCTCTATCCCGGAGGCATTGTCGGAGACCAGCTTCGTGTGCGGATCTGTCAACGTCGCCTCCTCGCGCGCCGGCATCAACATGGATGCCGTGAAGACCATGGGTGAGGTGGTCAAAGACGCTGCCGCCCGTACTGCGGAGGAATCCTCCATCGCGTGCGCGAAGCTCGTCGTCTTTGCTAACGCCGTCGGTGACAACCCGTTTATGGCCGGTGCCTTCCACGGCATCGAGGAGCCGGACACAGTCGTCTCCGTCGGCGTGTCTGGCCCGGGTGTGGTCGACTACGCCATTACCCCGCTCGCGGGTGCAAGCCTGAACGAGGTCGCCGAAGAGATCAAGAAGGCAGCCTTCAAGATCACCCGCGCGGGCCAGCTCGTGGGCTCGCTCGCCGCAGAACGGCTCGGGGTGCCGTTCGGCATCGTCGACCTGTCGCTCGCCCCCACCGCGGAGGTCGGCGATTCCGTCGCGCACATCCTCGAGCACATGGGGTTGTCCCAAGTGGGCACGCACGGCACGACCGCCGCTCTGGCGCTGCTCAACGATGCGGTGAAGAAGGGCGGCATGATGGCGTGCTCGCGCGTCGGTGGGCTTTCCGGTTCCTTCATCCCCGTTTCCGAAGATCAAGGGATGATCGACGCTGTGCGCGCGGGTTCGATCACGATGGACAAGCTGGAGGCGATGACGTCGATCTGCTCGGTCGGTTTCGACATGGTCGCGATTCCGGGCGACACCTCAGCCGCCAGCATTGCCGGCATGATCGCCGACGAAGCGGCCATTGGCGTGATGAACCACAAGACGACCGCAGCACGCCTCATCCCCGTCCCCGGCACTCAGCCTGGCGACGAGGTCAACTTCGGCGGGCTGTTGGGCTACGCTCCAGTCATCCCCGTCAACCAGGTCAGTTGCGCGCCGTTTGTGGAACGGGGCGGTTTCATTCCCGCACCGGTCCACGGTTTCCGAAACTAACGCTTGACCCTCACGCGGCGTCATAGTTCAGACTGGTGCCATGAGGATCTCTGATGTCGCCCGCGCCGCCGGCTGCTCTGTGCGGGCGGTGCGCCACCTGCACGAAACTGGAGCGGTGCCCGAGCCACCGCGCACCGCAGGCAACTACCGCGACTACTCACTGCGCGATCTCGCGGCGGTCATCCGCGCCCGCGCGCTTATCGACGCTGGCGTCCCTACCTCCCACATCAACCACCCCGACGCCGTCGACCGGTCAATTGAGCTCATCGACGCACGTATAGAACGGCTGACCCTGCAGCGCCAGCGCCTAGCCGCGCTGCAGGAGGCCCCGCTCGGGCTGCCGGCTGACCTGCGGCGCGGGATCATTACTTTGTTGGGCGACACCGATTACGCGCGCGGAGAGATCGAGACTTTCGACCTCATGGCGATGACAGGTGTGGCGACCCCTGACACGTGGAAGCAGCTACGCGCGAATCTCGCCGACGACCAGTGCAGAAGCGCGACGCTGAAGTTTGCGGCGGCGTGGGGCGACGGCGACGTCGATAAGCTCAAAGCTCTTCTCCCGCGCACCGTCATGCGCGGGATCGCCGAAACCCTCATCCCCGGGGACCTGCCTATCGATCTGGGCGACACCGGCCTCGACGCACGGCAACGCGCTACCTTGAAGGAGCTGGCCGATGACTACGGCGCATAAGCTCCGGACACTCGCCGCAAAGCACCCCGCGGTGCGGGCGGGCCGCTACGAGCTAGGGCTTTACCGCGACCTCATCCGGTGGGCGCGCGGCCGCACGGACGTGCCCGAGGGAGCGAAGCCCCTGCCGCATCCGCCCGGCCGGCTGCAGATGCTGAGTTTCCTCACTGCCGTACTACTTATCGAGCTCGTTGCCGTGCACCTACTTCTTCCCAGCGGCACTGTGCAGCTTATAGCTTTGCTGCTGTCGTTGTGGGGCATTGTGTTCGTGTGGGGTCTCGTCGCAAGCGAACGCGTGCGCCCCTCTTACATCGACGACCAACAGCTTGTTCTGCGCAGAGGGCGGAAGGTGTTCGCTACGGTCCCCCTAGCGCTTGTAAGCAAGTGGAACGCGAGCCGAAGCTACGAAACAGACGTCACCGCCCACGATGGGCAGCTCACCATCGGCGGGTCAGCCGGCACGGACACCCAGATCATTCTGCTTGAAACGGTGCCCGCCGCCGAAGACACGTACCCATGGCAGAAAAAACGGACGCAGCCAGTGCGCCGCGTCCGTTTCTATGCAGGTGGTGTGCTCTAGTACTTCTTGCCCACGATGAAGTAGCTCAGCCAACCAATGGTGTTGACAGCGCCGATAACGGACGTCCACAGCCACTTCGGGCCGCGGAGCTTCTTCGAGTCAGCGCGGGCGAGGTCCCACAGAGCGATGCCCTTCGCGGCGGTGTCGATCGCGCCGATCACGCCGGCGGCTGTCTTCTCCTCTTTGCTGAGGGCGTTCCATGCTTCACGGATAGATTGAATCGGGTTCATGACAACGAGTTTATACGCATGGGGCAATTCTCTGCCTCGGCGGCGCGCAGACTAGATTGACACTGGTGAGCACGCACCTGCCTTTCCTCCTGCTGAGCACCCGCCCTGAAGACGAAGCCGCTGCCGAAGAGCGCGACAGCTTCGCTACTGCCATGCAGGTGGACGCTGACGCGATCGAACAGCGCCGATTGGAACAGGAGGAGCTCGGCGCGGTGCATCTGGAGGACTATTCAGCCGTGCTGCTCGGCGGCAGCCCGTTCAACAATCTGGAGTTGATGAAGTCGCCGCTGCAGCTGCGGGTGGAGCGGGAGATCGGCACGCTCATCGCTGAATGCATCGACCGGGACTTCCCTGTCATGGGCGCCTGCTACGGCATCGGCGCGATCGGCACGGCCATCGGGGCGACGTTGAGTGACACCTACGCCGAGGAGGCAGGTCTGGTTCAGATCGAGGTGACTGACGCCGGCGAAACAGATCCGGTCCTGGCGGGGCTCCCCCGCAGCTTCGACACGATCGTTGGCCACAAAGAGGCGATCCATACGCTTCCCGACGATCCCCGCGTCACCGTCCTCGCCACCGGCGCCGCCTGCCCGACTCAAATGTTCCGGGTCGGGGCCAACGTCTACGCCACGCAATTCCACCCCGAGCTGCGCGCGGAAGCCCTCGAGTCGCGTCTCCGTCTGTACGCCCACCTGGGTTACACCGCTGCAGACACGTTCGAGAGCCAGATCGCCGACGCGTACACCGGAGACTACGACGCGAACAACCGTGTGCTGGAAAACTTCGCCGACCGGTTCAAGCGGTCATAAGAGCTATGCCAGTTCGACGATCTCCATGTACTCGTCGCTCCACAAGTCCTCGTCACCTTCGGGCATGATGATGACACGCTCTGGTTCGAGGGCTTTAACGGCACCGGGGTCGTGCGTGACCAGAACGACGGCGCCGGTGTAGGTCTTCAAGGCGTCGAGAACCTGTTCGCGGGATTGGGGGTCGAGGTTGTTGGTGGGTTCGTCGAGAAGCAATACGTTGGCACGGGAGGAGACGAGCGTGGCGAGCGACAGGCGCGTCTTCTCGCCGCCAGAGAGCGTGCCGGCCGGCTGGTCGAGCTTGTCGCCGGAGAACATGAACGCACCGAGGAGGCCGCGCAGATCCTGCTGGCCGGCGTCGGGGCAGGCCGTGATGGTGTTTTCCCAGACGGACTTGTCGCCGTCGATCGTGTCGTGCTCCTGAGCGAAATAACCGATCTTCAGGCCGTTGCCTGTCACAAGGCCGCCCTCGCCGTCGGTGCGCTCCACACCGGCGAGCAGTTTGAGCAGCGTCGTCTTGCCGGCACCGTTGGTGCCCAGCACGACCACGCGCGACCCCTTGTCAATGGCCAGGTCCACGCCCGCGAAGACCTCGAGCGAGCCGTACATCTTCGTCAGGCCTTTACCGAACAGCGGTGTCTTTCCGCAGGGTGCGGGCTCGGGGAAGCTGATGGAGGCGACCTTGTCGGCGACTCGGACGTCGTCAAGCTCATTCATCATGCGGTCGGCGCGGGCGAGCATCTGCTTCGCAGCCGCGGCTTTCGTCGCCTTCGCACCCAGCTTGGCGGCTTGCTTCTGCAGAGCAGATGCCTTCTTCTCCGCGTTGGCACGTTCGCGGCGGCGGCGTGCTTCGTCCTCGGCCCGGGCATCCTTGTACTTGGAGAAGCCCATGTTGTACACGTCGGCCTCACCGCGGACAGCGTCGAGGAACCACACCTTGTTGCACACTTGGTCGAGCAGCTCGACGTCGTGGGAGATCATGATCAACCCGCCCTCGTGCTTGGACAGGAAGTCGCGCAGCCAGGTGATGGAGTCGGCGTCGAGGTGGTTGGTCGGCTCGTCGAGAAGCAACGTCGTCGTGGACTTGCCTGCGCCGTCATTGGCGGCAAAGAGGATTTGTGCGAGCTCGACGCGGCGGCGCTGACCGCCCGAAAGGGTTTTCAGTGGCTGGTCGAGAATGCGCGACGGCAGGCCGAGGTTGTCGCAGATTTGCGCCGCCTCCGCGTCGGCTTCGTATCCGCCGAGGGCCTGGTAGCGCTCCTCAAGGCGTGAATATTTTGAAATCGCGGCATCGCGCTTGTCGCCGTCTTCGACCTCCATGATTTCCTGCTGGCAGTCCATGGAGGCGCGGATCCGGTCGAGCCCGCGGGCCGAGAGCACGCGATCACGCGCAGTCTGTTCAATGTTGCCCTCGCGGGAGTCCTGCGGGAGGTACCCGATCTCCCCGGAGCGCGTCACCGTGCCGCCGTAGGGCTCGGTCTCCCCCGACAGGATGCGCATCGTCGTGGTTTTACCCGCGCCGTTGCGCCCGACCAAGCCGATCCGGTCGCCGGCTTGCACACGCAGGTGCTGGCCAGGGGCGTTCAGCAGGGTACGCGCGCCGACGCGGACTTCAAGGTCGTTGGTGACAATCACAAGGGGTCACTCTACCCCCGCGGTCAAATCACCTAGACGGCGAACCCGAGGGCGCGCAGCTGCTCGCGGCCGTCCTCGGTGATCATGTGCGGACCCCACGGCGGCATCCATACCCAGTGCAGAGCGATGGCATCGACGGTGCCGGAGCCGACAGCGGCAGCTTCGACTTGCTCTTCGATAACGTCGGTCAGCGGGCACGCCGGCGAGGTCAGCGTCATGCTGATCACAGCTGTCTTCTTTCCGCCCTCTTCCTCGATCCACAGGTCGTAGACGAGACCCAAGTCGACGACGTTGATGCCCAGCTCGGGGTCAATCACGTCGTGCATGTACTCAGCGACGTCAGCGGCAATCTGAATCTGCTCTTCGGTCTGCTCGGGTCGCTCACCGGGCCCGTCGAAGCTGGAGGATCCGTCCTTCTCCTGATCCTCCTGGGCCTCTTGCGCCGCCTGAGCGGTCTCCATGTCGGTCGGGGCGAGCTCGCCGTTCTCGTCGACAGCGTTGTTGAGCGTGTTGTCGGTGGGGTTGGTCATGTCTACTCCTTTTCGTTCAGCGCATCGCTCGTGGCGGCCTGGAACGCCTTCCAGCCGAGCAGGGCGCACTTCACGCGTGCGGGGAACTTTGCTACACCGGCAAAGGCAATGCCATCGCCGATCATTCCTGGGTCGCCTTCTTCCTCGCCCTTGGAGGTGATCATCAGCTCGAAGGCGTCGAGCTTCTTCATCGCCTCCGCGACAGGCAGGCCGATGACCTCCTCCGTGAGCACGCTTGTCGACGCCTGCGAGATCGAGCACCCGACCGCGTCATAGGAGATGTCCTCAACGGTGTTCCCGTCTTCGGACAGCTGCACGCGCAGGGTCAGCTCATCGCCGCAGGAAGGGTTGACGTGGTGCACCTCAGCGTCGAACGGGTCGCGCAAGCCGGCGTTCTGCGGGTTCTTGTAGTGGTCGAGGATGACCTCTTGATACATCGCTTCTAAGTTCATAGTGCTCCCTAGAACGCCGTGGCTAGCCGAAGAATTCCTTGGCGTGACCGATGGCGCTGACAAGCGCGTCGATCTCGTCGGTGGTGTTGTACAGGTAGAAGCTCGCGCGTGCCGTGGACTGGGCGTTCAGGCCGCGGTGAGCGGGCCACGCACAGTGGTGCCCCACACGGATGCACACGCCACGGGAATCAAGGACTTGGCCCATGTCGTGCGGGTGAATCCCGTCAACAGTGAAGGACACCGCTCCCCCGCGCATCTCCGGCGTCGCCGGGCCGGCGAGACGCAGCCCGTCGATCTCCTGCATGCGCTCGAGTGCGTAGGCGGTGAGCATGTGCTCGTGAGCCTGGATGTTCTCCATGCCGACTTCGTTCAGAAAATCGACAGCTGCGCCAAGCCCAACAACCTGACTGGTCATCTGCGTGCCAGCCTCGAAGCGCTGCGGAGCAGGCGCAAAGGTCGATCCCTCCATGCGCACGACCTCGATCATCGAGCCACCGGTGAGGAACGGCGGAAGCTGATTCAGCAGCTCCCCCTTGCCGTAGACGACGCCGACGCCGGACGGGCCGCACATCTTGTGGCCGGAAAAGGCCGCGAAGTCGACATCGAGGGCGTGGAAATCCACCGGCTGGTGCGGCACGGACTGGCACGCGTCGAGCACGGTGAGCGCTCCCACGTCCTTTGAGCGGCGCACAATTTCGGCGACATCCGGAATTGCGCCTGTCACGTTGGACTGGTGGGTGAACGCCACAACCTTGACGGTCTCGTCGAGCTCGAGAGAATCGAGGTCGATGCGGCCGTCGTCGGTCAGCGTGTACCACTTCAACGTCGCACCAGTGCGGCGCGCAAGCTCCCGCCACGGCACCAGATTGGCGTGGTGCTCCAGCTCCGTGATGACGATCGTGTCGTCGGAGGTGATTTGAAGGTCACCGGCTCGATCGTCGCCAAGCGTGAAGGCGACAAGGTTGAGCGCTTCCGTCGCGTTCTTCGTGAACGCGATCTCGTGGCCTTCCGCACCAACGAACGCGGCGATCTTCTCGCGCGCGGACTCGTAAGCGTCGGTGGCCTCCTCTGCGAGCTGGTAGGCACCGCGGTGCACCGGGGCGAAGGTGTTCAGCACGAACTCTTCCTCTGCGCGCCAGACGCGCTCAGGCCGCTGGGAGGTCGCACCGGAGTCCAAATAGACCACCGGCACGTCGTCGCGGACCGTGCGGTGCAGAATCGGAAACTCGGCGCGCACCGCACCCACGTCGAGCGTGCCGTCGGGGTTAAGAAACGTCATTTAGACGAACGCCTCGTATCCCTCGGACTCGAGCTTCTCAGCCAGCTCAAAGCCGCCGGAGTGCTTGATCACGCCGTCCGCGAAGATGTGGACGTGGTCCGGGCGCACGTAGTTGAGGATGCGCTGGTAGTGGGTGATCATCAGGATGCCGCCGTCGGTCTCCTGCTGGTAGCGGTTGATGCCCTCAGAGACAATGCGCAGGGCGTCGACGTCGAGGCCGGAGTCGGTCTCGTCCATCACAGCGAACTTCGGCTTCATCAGGGCGAGCTGCATGACCTCGTGGCGCTTCTTCTCACCACCGGAGAAGCCTTCGTTCACAGCACGCTCGGAAAACGACGGGTCGATCTTCAGGTCGTCGCGGGCCTGGTTGAGCTCCTGAACCCACTCGCGCAGCTTCGGTGCCTCGCCGCGCACGGCGGTGACGGCGGAGCGCATGAAGTTCGAGGAGGACACGCCCGGGACCTCGACCGGGTACTGCATGGCCAGGAAGAGGCCGGCGCGTGCGCGCTCGTCGACTTCCATGTCGAGGATGTTCTCGCCATCGAGAAGCACCTCACCGTCAGTCACCTCGTAGGACGGGTGGCCGGACAGGGTGTAGGCCAGAGTGGACTTGCCGGAGCCGTTCGGGCCCATGATGGCGTGGGTCTCACCGGAGTTGATGGTCAGGTTGACGCCCTTGAGGATCGGGGTCGGCTCCTGCCCCTCCTCGAGCGGGAGGACCGAAGCGTGAAGGTTCTTGATTTCAAGCGTGGACATAGTGCTCTTTCTAGATTGGAAGGGTCAGGGTTTACAGTTCGACGTTCTCGAGCTCGCCGGAGACGCGGTTAATCAACTCTTCGCGCACATTCTCAACCGGGATGCGGTTGAGAACCTCGTTGAAGAAGCCGCGGACAATGAGGCGGCGTGCCTCGCCGTCGGGGATACCGCGGGACTTGAGGTAGAACAACTGCTCCTCGTCGAATCGGCCAACGGTGGCGGCGTGGCCTGCGCCCGGGATGTCACCGGTCTCGATCTCGAGGTTCGGGATCGCGTCAGCGCGTGCGCCGTCAGTCAAAACGATGTTGCGGTTGGCCTCGTAGGTCTCCGTGCCGGAAGCGTTGGAGCGGATGAGCACGTCGCCGACCCAGCAGGTGCGGGCGTCAGGGAGCTTGGAGTCCTTGCCGCCCTGCAGTGCACCCTTGTACAGCACGTTGGAGCGGCAGTACGGGTGATTGTGGTCCACCAGCAGGCGGTTTTCAATGTACTGCCCGTCGTCGGCGTAGTAGACACCGGTCAGCTCGACGTCACCGCCGGAGCCTGCGTACTTCACGCGCGGGGTGTTGCGGACCAGCTCACCGCCGAAAGTGGCCACGGTGTGGCGCAGCACGGCGTCGCGGCCGCAGACGATGCTCTGCGCACCAACGTGAACGGCGTCGTTATTCCACTGCTCGTCGACCACGACGTTGACCTGCGCGTTGTCACCGATGACGAAGTTGACGTTGTCGGCGTGGGTGCCGGAGCCTTCGTACTGCACCAGGATGGTAGCGGTCGCGCTCTGGCCCACCTCGATGTGGAGGCCGGAGAAGGTGGTCACGTCCAGACCTGCACCGGTGGTGGTGATGACCACTGGCTCGGTCAGCTCGGCATTCGCCGGGACGGAAACAATCGTCGCGTGCGGCATGGAGGTCCATGCCTGAGCAGCGATGCGGTCGACCGGGGCGGACGTGGTCTTGAGTCGCTCGTCGTCAGGCGACACCTGCTCGACAGTGACCTCGGCCGGGCCGGACACGTTGACCTGCGCCTCACCCTGGTCCGGGAAGGTGCCGTTGTGCAGCCCACGCAGGCGGCGCAGGGACACGAAACGCCAGATTTCGTCGCGGCCCTGCGGCACCTCAAAGTCGTTGACGTCGTAGGAGGCGAACAGGTCACCCTTGTTGTCGTGGAACGTGGCGTTGCCGACGCGTTCCTTCTTGGTAACGGTCTCGGTCAATTAACCCACCGATCCTTCCATCTGCAGTTCAATGAGGCGGTTGAGCTCGAGCGCGTACTCCATCGGGAGTTCCTTGGCAATCGGCTCGATGAAGCCGCGGACGATCATCGCCATCGCGTCTTCCTCGGAGATGCCGCGCGACATCAGGTAGAACAGCTGCTCTTCGCTGACCTTGGACACCTTGGCCTCGTGGCCCAGGGTGACGTGGTCGTTGCGGATGTCGTTGTACGGGTAGGTGTCGGTGCGCGAGATGTTGTCCACCAGCAGTGCGTCGCACTCGATGTTGGAGGTGGAGTTCTTCGCGTTGGCGTTGATCTGGACCAGGCCGCGGTAGGCTGCGCGGCCGCCGTTGCGGGAGACGGACTTGGACACGATGTTGGAGGACGTATTCGGCGCCATGTGGACGACCTTGGCACCGGTGTCCTGGGTCTGGCCTTCGCCACAGAACTGCGCGGAGAGGACTTCGCCGCGGGCGTTCGGGCCGGTCATCCAAACAGCCGGGTACTTCATGTTCACCTTGGAGCCGATGTTTCCGTCGACCCACTCCATCGTGGCGCCTTCTTCGGCGCGGGCACGCTGGGTGACCAGGTTGTAGACGTTGGTGGACCAGTTCTGGATCGTGGTGTAGCGGCAGCGCGCATTCTTCTTCACGATGATCTCCACCACGGCCGCGTGCAGCGAGTCGGACTGGTAGATCGGAGCGGTGCAGCCCTCCACGTAGTGGACGTACGCGTCCTCGTCGACGACGATGAGCGTGCGCTCAAACTGGCCCATGTTCTCGGTGTTGATGCGGAAGTATGCCTGCAGCGGGATCTCCACGTGCACACCCTTCGGCACGTAGATGAAGGAACCGCCGGACCACACAGCAGCGTTCAGCGCGGAGAACTTGTTGTCGCCAGCCGGGACGACGGAGCCGAAGTACTCCTTGAACAGCTCCGGGTATTCGCGCAGACCGGTGTCGGTGTCAACGAAGATGACGCCCTGCTCCTCCAAGTCCTCGCGGATCTTGTGGTAGACGACCTCGGACTCGTACTGCGCAGCGACACCTGCGACGAGGCGCTGCTTCTCAGCCTCCGGGATGCCCAGCTTGTCGTAGGTGTTCTTGATGTCCTCCGGCAGGTCCTCCCAGCTGGTGGCCTGCTTCTCGGTGGAGCGGACGAAGTACTTGATCTGGTCGAAATCAATGCCGGACAGATCCGGGCCCCACGTCGGCAGCGGCTTCTTGTTGTAGATGTCCAGTGCCTTCAAGCGCTGCTCGAGCATCCACTCCGGCTCATTCTTGGCTGCGGAGATGTCGCGCACGACCTGCTCGTCGAGGCCGCGGCGGGCAGCCGCACCAGCCTCGTCAGAGTCGTGCCACCCGTAGTTGTACGGGCCCATCGACTCAATAATCTCATCGTCATTCATCGGCTTTTCCAGGCCGGGTGCGGGAGTCGTACTAGTCATCGTCTCCGCTCCTTTCCTTGTGGGTTCCTCCAGCTTGGGCATTGCTTGCAGTGCCGTCAGCGCGGCTGATGTGGGCTGTGCAGACGCCATCCCCGTTGGCGATGAGCGCCAGCGGGGACACAGCGGCTCCAACGAGTTCCGCGATCAGCTCGTGCTCGGCTTCACATATCTCCGGGTATTCGGCGGCGACCGCATGAATGGGACAGTGACGCTGGCACAGTTGCAGAGACGAGCCTACGTTGTCCGCGTTCGCGGCGTAGCCGTGGGCTGCGAAAGCGGCTGCGACATCACGCGTTCGCTTATCGACGTCCCCTTCACCAGCAACATCACCCAGCACCTTCTCCGCGCGTTTCCGGGCGAGATTCTTCACCGCGTCACGCCCGCCGAGGGCTTCCACTTCAGCGAACGCCGCCAGCGCGAGGTCATCATAACCGTGTCCGTTGCGTTCACGACCGTCCCGGGTGAGCTGGTAATACTTCGCCGGACGGCCGCGGGTGGCAGGGCCAGTTGTGTCGGCCTCGGCGAGTTCCGCCAGACCTTCTGCAAGCAGTTTGTCTAGGTGCCTGCGCACGCCGGCGGGCGTGATGCCCACCTTCTCAGCCAGTTCGGCGACGGTCACAGGCCGCGACGTGAGCATCGCGGACATGATCAGGCGGCGCGTCTCGCCGTCAGTGGAACGGGTGACTGCCATTGCCGTCTCCTTTCCGTGAACTCACAACACCTTTAGACATCACTAGTGTGCCTTAAATCGATCACGCTCGGCAACGGGGGTCGGGTGTCGGAGCCGTTTTGTACACTGACCGGTGTGAAAATCCGTCCCGCTCCTGCCAAGCAACCGCTTGCCCGTTTCACGGGCGAGCTACCCCGCTTGGGCCGGCCGGGTTCGCGCTCTGCCGAACTACACGCGGGAATGATCGAAGGCACTCCCTCCGTCCAGCCTAGCGTGTGGGAGCGTAACCGCTTCGAAGTCCTGCGCGTGCTCGGCGTCATCGGCACTTTACTCATGGGCCTCGGAGGCTTAGGCGGCGGAGCGCTACCCGTGGTCAACAACGCCTACGGTTCTTTCCCGTTCGGCGCGTTGATGGGGCGGATGATGGTGGCATCATCAAGCATTGTGCTGCTGGGCGTCGCCCTCGTTGTTCTGGCGTGGTTGCTCATGGGCACCTTCGTCGGCGCTGCCGGCGGACCGTCGCGTGTCGGGGTGCCGGTGCTGCTGCGCACATTCGCGGTCTGGGTGACGCCCCTGGTGTTCACCGCTCCCCTGTTCACGCAGGACATCTATTCCTATCTCGCGCAGGGGTCGATCGTCGCACAGGGCATGGACCCCTATTCCGCAGGGCCTGTGGAGCTGCTCGGGCGAGAGAACCCGCTGGCGCGTTCCGTGCCGTTCATTTGGGCCGAATCGCCCAGCCCCTACGGACCGGTGGCGCTGGGGATCTCGGCGGGAATCTCCATCCTCACGGGCGACTCGGTGTTCTGGGGTGTCGTGTGTCACCGGCTGGTGTCACTAGCGGGTGTTGCGGCCGCAGCGTGGGGTGTCGTGGCGCTTGCTCGCCGCTGCAACGTTTCCGGTGCGGTGGCGGTGTGGATGGGCGTGCTCAACCCTTTGGTGATTCTCCACTTGGTCGGCGGGATCCATAATGAGGCCGTGATGATGGGCATCCTGCTCATCGGTCTGGAACTAGGTCTGCGCGGCATTGACGCGCTCAATGCTGGCCTGGTGAAACGTCGGGGCGTCGTGCTGCTGGTCGTTTCGGGTGCGTTGATCACGTGCGCCGGCATGGTGAAAGTGCCCGGCTTCCTTGCGCTCGGCTTCGTCGGCATGTCGCTCGCGCGCCGGTGGGGTGGCTGGACCGGCATCGCCAAAGCCGCTGCAGCGCAGACGCTCATCATGGTGACCACGATCGCCGCTGTCACCGTGGCCACTGGCATCGGGCTGGGTTGGGTGACGGGCCAGGGCGGTGCCGCGTCGATACGCAGCTGGCTCTCACTAACCACCGACATCGGCGTGATCTCTGCATTCTTCGCCCAGCTACTGGGCTTGGGCGACCATTCTGAAGCGACACTCGCCATTGCTCGCACCGTGGGGTTGGTGGTCGCAGTCGCGTTCTGTGTGCGCATGCTGTGGGCGACGTTCAAGGGCACGATTCACCCCGTTGGGGGGTTAGGCGTGGCCACGCTCGTCCTCGTGCTTCTTTTCCCTGTTGTTCATCCCTGGTACCCGCTGTGGGGCATCATGCCGCTTGCCGCCTGGGCCAACCGCAGGTTCTTCCGGGTGGCTGTAGCTGGGTATTCGGCGGTTTTCAGTTTCCTCGTACTGCCGCGGGGGCTCGCCCTCCCAGCGGGGACCGTAGTGACTATCTACTCATTGCTCATCGTTTCGGCCCTGATTCTCGCGCTGATGGCGTGTGGGTGGTTAAAGGCCCGGGGCAGCAAAGTCTTACACTGACGGCAATGAGTACGGATGAGGTTGCCCTGCGTGTGAGCAACGTGGTGAAGACTTTCGGCAGCACCACTGCTGTCAATGGAATGTCCTTTGCCGCTCGCCGCGGCGAAGTGCTCGCCTTGCTCGGCCCGAACGGTGCTGGCAAGACCACCACGATTGAGATGTGTGAAGGATTCACCACCCCTACTTCCGGCTCGATCGACGTATTGGGGATGGACCCGCAAACAGAGCCAGAAAAGGTGCGCGAGCGCATCGGCATCATGCTCCAAGGCGGCGGTTCCTACTCCGGCATCCGCGTCAAGGAGATGCTCAATCTCACCGCCTCCTACAACGCAGATCCCCTCGATCCCGAATGGCTCATGGACGTCCTCGGCCTGCGGTCAGTGGCATCGACGACGTACCGGCGGCTCTCGGGCGGCCAGCAGCAACGCCTATCGCTTGCGCTGGCGCTCATCGGGCGCCCTGAGCTTGTTTTTCTCGACGAGCCGACCGCCGGCATGGATGCCCAGTCACGGCGCACCGTGTGGCGGCTCATCAGCGCTTTGCGCCGCGACGGCGTGACCATCATCCTCACCACGCACCTCATGGATGAGGCAGAAGAGTTGGCCGACAACGTGGTGATCGTCGACAAAGGCGCGGTCATCGCAGAAGGCAGCCCTACCGAACTCATTGCCGAGGGCGCTTCTGAAACGCTCGAAGTGCGCACTGTTGGCAGCCTCGACGTGGCTGCTCTCCCCGACCTGCAAGAGGTGGAGCCAGGGTTGTACCAGCTCATTGCCGCACCCACGCCGGAGATCATCGCCGCCGTAGCGAGTGAAGCCGCGCGGCAGGGAGTACTGATCAGCTCCATGGGCACTCGCCGCCGCAGTTTGGAGGACGTATTTCTGGATCTCACGGGAAGAGAGTTGAGGGCCTGACACCATGACCACTACCGATTTCCCACCCGGCACCTTCACCCCGGCTCCGCAGCGGGCGAGCGCCGCGACGATGGCGGCAGCGCAGGGCCGCATCGAGTCGAAGCTCATGCTCCGCCACGGAGAGCAACTGCTGCTCAACCTCATCGTGCCGGCAGCCATCCTCATCGGTGCCGTGTTCGTGCCCGTCTTAGGCGACAATGTCACCCTCAATGAGCTAGTCCCCATGGTCTTCTCCATCGCCGCGGCCGGCGCCGGGTTCACCGGGCAAGCCATCGCGCTGGCGTTTGACCGCCGCTACGGGGCACTCAAACGAACGGGCGCCTCAGGCGTGCCAGCGTGGACAATCATCGCAGGGAAGGTCATCGGCGTGCTGTCTACCGTGGTGGTGCAGATTCTCGTGCTCGGCGCAATCGCGCTGTTCTTAGGATGGCGGGTTTCCGTTGGCGGCGCGTTGCTGGGGTTGCTTACTCTGCTCATCGGTGTCACTGCGTTCACGGCGTTGGGGTTGCTGTTGGGGGGCACGCAGTCGTCGGAAAGCGTGCTTGCCAGCGCGAACCTGATCTGGTTGCTACTGCTCGCCGTACTGGGGTGGGTCGTCTACGCCGGTCTCCTCGGCTCGCCTGGGGTGTGGGACATGGTGCCCACCGTGGCGCTCGCGAGCGCGATGACCGGCGCGTTGAACGGCACTATCTACCTCACCGCGTGGATGTCGCTGTCCGCTTGGACAATTTTGGCGGTTTTGGGAACTATCCGGTGGTTCCGTTTCGACGGATAAAGAGCGGGCCAGATTAGACATTGGCGCCGCGAAAAGTAGATGATCAAAGCAGCACTGGTACCGCAAAGGAGAAGGGCCCGACGTGAGCACGACAACCCAGGACGACAATCGGACATTCCGTGAGAAGATCCGCGACGTGCCGTCGGTCAAGATTCAGCGCATCTTCGCTCTCATCATGCTCATCGCGCAGGGCGGGATCACCTTCACCGGCTCACTCGTGCGCGTCACCGGTTCTGGGTTGGGCTGCAACACGTGGCCGCTGTGCCACGAGGGCTCGTTGTTCCCGGTGCCGGGTGCGGCACCGTGGGTGCAGCAGGTCATCGAGTTCGGCAACCGCACCCTGACGTTCGTGGTGGTCGCGACGACGATCCTCGTGTTCTGGGCTGTCATGAAGGCTGGTCGACGCAACTCGATCATCGTGCTGTCCGTGCTCTCCGGTCTTGGAGTCGTCTTGCAGGCCGTGATCGGCGGCATCTCGGTGTTGCTGGACCTGCGGTGGTGGTCTGTAGCCATTCACTTCCTGCCGTCGATGCTGCTCGTCTGGATCGCTGCTGTTCTCTACATGCGCATTAAAGAGCCTGACGATGTCGCACCCACCGAGCGCTTCTCCCCCGCTACCCGTTCTTTGGTCGTCGTCGCTGCGGTCGCGCTGTGCCTCGTTTTGGTGACCGGCACGATGGTCACCGGTTCCGGCCCGCACTCCGGCGATTCCGGTGTGGGAATGGAAGGTCGCCTGGCTATCGACACGCAGCTACTCGCGTACGTGCACGCGGCGTGCATGTACATCTACCTTGTGTTCACACTCATCGCTGTCTACATGCTGCGCCGCCAGAACGCCCCGAAGGACGCGTTCAACACCGCGTTGGTGCTCGTGGCCATGATCGTCGTGCAGTGGGCCATCGGTTTGGGCCAGTTCTACCTGGGTGTGCCGCGCTGGACGGTGCCCATGCACATCATCATGTCCTCTGTGGTGGTGGCCTACAGCGCTTTCCTGTACAGCCACGGCAGCCG
Organism: Corynebacterium sp. CCUG 65737; assembly: GCF_024454115.1. Lineage (NCBI taxonomy): Bacteria > Bacillati > Actinomycetota > Actinomycetes > Mycobacteriales > Corynebacteriaceae > Corynebacterium > Corynebacterium sp. CCUG 65737. The sequence goes on along the minus strand of NZ_JAGPZB010000004.1, from coordinate 100,833 downwards.
CCGGCTTCCCCTCCTTGAGCCGCACCAGCACAATACGCTCGCGAACCGGGACGCCCGCGGCCCCAGCGGCAACCCCAGCGACCCTAGCGACCCCAGCGACCCAAGCACCGCTGCCGCCGTCTAAAACGGGGTGAACCGGCCCCGCAGCGCCGGGCGGCACGTAGCCTGGAGCCATGAAGGCTATCCAGATCACCCAGCACGGCGGCCCCGACGTCCTCACGTTCGTCGAGACAGCGGACCCCACACCACAGGACCATCAGGTTCTCGTGGAGGTGCTCTACGCGGGTGTCAACTACATTGACACCTATTTCCGCGAGGGCATCTACCACAGCGAGCTGCCCTTCATTCCGGGCAAGGAAGGCTGCGGCCGCGTCATCCACGACCCGCGCGGTGAGATCGCCGACGGCACTGTTGTCGCCTGGGACTCCGCCGAAGGGTCCTACGCGGAAAAGGTCTGCGTGGACCGCGCCCGCCTCGTCGCCGTACCGGACTCGATTTCACCCGAGGTTGCCGCTTCGATGCTGCTGCAGGGCATGACCGCCCACTACCTGCTCTACGGGGTGCGCGACACCCAGCAGGGCGATTCTATGCTGGTGACGGCTGGCGCGGGTGGGGTGGGGTTGCTGTTGACCCAGCTCGCTAACGCCCAAGGCGCGACGGTCTACTCCGTGGTGTCCACTGATGAGAAAGAAGAACTCGCCTACGCCGCTGGTGCCACCGAGGTGTTCCGTTACAGCGAGGGCTTGGCGGAAACCGTGCGGCGGCGAAACGCTGGCCGTGGGGTCGACGTGGTGTATGACGGCGTGGGCAAAGACACCTTCCAGGAATCGCTCGAGGCGGTCCGCCCACGCGGCCTGGTCTGCCTTTTCGGCGCCGCGTCAGGCCCGGTGGAGCCGTTTGACCCGCAGCTATTGAACAAGCACGGCTCGATCTTCCTCACCCGTCCGTCGCTTGGCGCGTACACCGCGACCGACGACGAGTTCCGGATGCGCGCGCAAGCCGTCGTGCGCGCGGTTGAGGAGGGAGCGCTAAACATCCGCGTCCACGAGCCCTACGCGCTTGACGACGCTTCCCGCGCCCACCACGACCTTCAATCCCGCAGCACGACCGGCTCCGTCGTATTGAAAGTGGCCGATTAGCGGCGCTTAGGCGGGGAAGAGTTCCGCGATCGTCGGTAAACCGAGGATGGCGTCGACGGACAGTCCGAGGAAGAGCACTGCCAAGTAGTTGTTCGACAAAATGAACAGCTTGAGCGGCTTGACGTCTTCGCCACGCTTGATGGCGTTGTGCAGGCGCGTGGCCATGAGCAGGAAGGCCGCCCCGGACAGTGCAGCGACTGCGAGGTAAATCCAGGATGTCGCCGGGACGAGTGCCAGCGAGATGAGCACGGTCAGCCACGAGTAGATGAGGATCTGCTTCGTGGTTTCTTCCGGGCTGGCGACGACAGGTAGCATCGGTACGTTCGCACGGGCGTAGTCGTCCTTGTACTTCATGGCCAGGGCCCACGTGTGCGGCGGTGTCCAGAAGAAGATGATGAGAAACAGCACGACCGCCTGCCACCATCGGTCCGGGCTACCGTCGGAAACATTACTGCGGATGACAGCCCAGCCGACCATGACCGGCATGCAGCCGGCCGCGCCGCCCCAGATGACGTTCTGCCAGGTCTTGCGCTTGAGCCACTTGGTGTAGACGAAGATGTAGAACCAGTTGGTCAGGATGATGAAGAACGCGGCCAACCAGGACTTGCACACCAGCCCCAGCCACAGCACCGACAGGATCAGCAGCGCCCAGGCGAAAACTCGGGCGCGTTCCTTCGTCACCGTGTGGCGGACCAGCGGGCGGGCACGGGTGCGCCCCATCTTCTGGTCAATGTCGTAGTCGGCGACCATGTTGAACGCGTTCGCCGCACCGGCCCCCATCCAGCCACCGAAGAGGGTAGCCAGGATGAGCAGAACGTGGACCTCACCACGGTCCGCCTGCAGCATTGCCGGGATGGCGGCGACCAGCAAGAGCTCAATGACCCTCGGCTTCGTCAACGCGAAATACGCCTTGATGGTCTCCAACAAATACTCCTCAACAACACACGTTTCACACAGCGGGGATTCGCTCTGGGATGGTTCCTCCCGGGGCCGAACCAGTAGAGAACTAGTCGGCAATGTCAGCGCAGAAGTTCCCGGGATCCCCGCAAACACCCGGATATCGTACCGCTGGAAAGCATGCGGGCGGAAATCACATACTGATAAATTGAAATGCATGTCCCGCCGCGTCACATTCACCGTGGTTTCCGCTATCACCATGGTTTCCGCCGCAACAATGAGCTCCTGCAGCCTCGTTGATCAAGCCGTGCAGTCCTCCCCTTCTATACCGGCAGACTCTGGTGAGGACACCGCTGCGGCGCTTCCAGAGCAAGACGACATCGAGGCGTCGATCACGATCCGCTCCATTGGCGACATCCTCCCCCATGAAGAGGTTTACGCCGACGCGGCGAACCGTGCGGGCGGGACCGGCTACAACTTTGCGCCAATGCTCGACCCCGTGCGCCCGTACCTGCAAAACGCCGACATCACCACGGCGAACATGGAGGTCCCCGTCGCCGGAGAAGAACTCTTGCTTTCCGGGTACCCAGCCTTCAACTCACCCCCGGAAGTCGTCGACGCACTCTCAGGGGCAGGCGTGGACATAGTCAACAACGCTTCGAACCACTCGCTGGATCGTGGGTTGGAGGGGCTGCAAACGTCGACAAGCAATCTCCGTGAACGCTGAATGCTGTATGTGGGCAGTTACAGCTCACCTGAGGACCGTGCCACGCCGCGCGTGATCGACCGCAACGGTTTGAAGGTGGGGTTCTTGTCCTACACCTACGGTACAAACGGCATCCCGGTGCCGGAAGGGGCTGAGTGGTCGGTCAATCTCATTGGCCCCGAACTCATGCGTGCGGACATTGCTGCGTTGCGGCCAGACGTCGACGTGCTCATCGTGATCATGCACGCCGGCGAGGGATACGAGTCCTTCCCCGTGCAGTACCAAATCGACACCGCCGACACCGCGCGCCATGCTGGAGCGGATTTTGTGCTCGGCGGGCACCCGCATGTGATTGAACCGTTCCAGCGCTACCCCGACAACGAGCCGGGCCTAGGTGTCTGGTGGGGTCACGGAAACATCCTGCACGGACAATTCGCGGAGGAGACGAAGTATGGCGGCATCGGTGAATACACCATCACCCGCCGCAAAGATGGCACCTTGACGCTGGATTCAATCCGGTTCATGCCGACATACAACATGGGTATGCCGCACACGCCTGAGTTCAAAGTGATTCCGCTTGCCGACGCTGACTCGCTGCCCCACGTCGACCCCGCCGCCTCCAAAGCCGTGATCGAGCGGATGATGAACCACTACACCGACGTCGAGGTGGTCGGCTACTTGGACTAACCGCGCGCGAACCCCGGTCCCACCTGCGACCGGCGCAATGATTGCCACTAGTGTGGTGTGGAGTAATCACCCCGAACCCCCGGTAAGCGAGGACATAGTGACTTCCGAGAACTCTGACAACGCCGCACACCTGCCCGAGGAGCTGCAGGCCATGACTGTGGCCCGCTACCCGGAGGACTGGACCGACACCGACACCCGCGCCGTGGACACGGTGCGCGTGCTGGCCGCAGACGCAGTGGAGAACTGCGGCTCCGGCCACCCGGGAACGGCCATGTCGCTGGCGCCGTTGGCATACACTCTCTACCAGCGCGTCATGGTGCACGACCCAGCTGACCCGCACTGGGTCGGCCGCGACCGCTTCGTGCTGTCCAACGGTCACTCTTCCCTGACCCAGTACATCCAGCTGTACCTGGGCGGCTTCGGCCTTGAGATCGAGGACTTGGTTTCCCTGCGTACTTGGGGTTCCAAGACCCCGGGCCACCCCGAGTACAACCACACCGCCGGTGTGGAGATCACCACCGGCCCGCTGGGCCAGGGTTTGGCCTCCGCAGTGGGTATGGCGATGGCCTCGCGCCGCGAGCGCGGTCTCTTCGACCCGTCCGCCGCGCCGGGCGAGTCCCCCTTTGACCACTTCATCTACGTCATCGCCGGCGACGGTGACCTGCAGGAGGGCGTGACCTCTGAGGCTTCCTCTCTGGCGGGCACGCAAAAGCTGGGTAACCTCATTGCCTTCTGGGACGACAACCGCATCTCCATCGAGGACGACACCCAGATCGCCTTCACTGAGGATGTCATGGCCCGCTACGAGGCTTACGGCTGGCAGACCCTGACCGTTGAGTCCGGCGAGGACGTCGCTGCCATCTTGTCCGCCGTCGAGGAGGCGAAGGCCGACACCTCTCGCCCGACGATGATCCGCGTCAAGACGGTCATTGGCTACCCCGCCCCGACCATGATGAACACTGGTGCCGCGCACGGTGCCGCCCTCGGTGCTGAGGAAGTCGCGGCCACCAAGAAGGTGCTCGGCTTCGACCCGGAGGTCATGTTCGGCGTCGAGGAGAAGGTGATCAACCACACCCGCGGCCTGGCCCAGCGCGGTGCACAGGCGCACGCGCAGTGGCAAAAGCGTTTCGACGAATGGGCCTCCGCCAACCCTGACAACAAGGCCCTCTACGACCGCGTGACCGAACGCCGCCTGCCTGAGGGCTGGGCCGACGACATGCCTACCTGGGAACCCGACGCGAAGGGCCTGGCTACCCGCAAGGCATCCGAGGCCTCCATCCAGGCTGTCGCCGCGACGCTTCCGGAACTGTGGGGCGGCTCGGCCGACCTGGCTGGCTCCAACAACACCCTGATCAAGGGAGAGCCGTCCTTCGGCCCGGAATCCATCTCCACCGACATGTTCACCGCGCAGCCCTACGGCCGTAACCTGCACTTCGGTATCCGTGAGCACGCCATGGGCGCGATCATGAACGGTATTGCCCTGCACGGTGGCACCCGCGTCTACGGCGGCACCTTCCTGATCTTCTCCGAGTACCTCTACCCCTCCATCCGCGTCGCGGCTCTGTCAGGCATCGACGGCTACTACGTGTTCACCCACGACTCCATCGGCCTTGGCGAGGACGGACCGACCCACCAGCCGGTGGAAACACTGACCGCCCTGCGCGCCATCCCGGACCTGGCAGTCATCCGCCCGGCCGACGCGAACGAGACGTCCGCTGCGTGGAAGGCCGCCATCGAGGCTGACGAGCAGCCGAAGGCATTCGCCCTGTCCCGTCAGAACCTCCCCGTTCTAGAGGGCACCAAGGAGAAGGCTTTCGAGGGCGTGGCCCGCGGCGCTTATGTGCTCGTTGAAGGCTCCAGGGAGACCCCGGACGTCCTGCTCATCGCGACCGGTTCCGAGGTGCAGCTCGCTGTTCAAGCTGCTAGCCAGCTGGAACAGGACGGTGTCGCCGCCCGTGTCGTGTCCATGCCGTCGATGGAGTGGTTCCTGCAGCAGGATCGCGAGTACATCGACTCCGTGATCCCGCCGCAGGTGCGCGCCCGCGTCTCCGTCGAAGCTGGTGTGTCCATGCCATGGTTCCGCTTCACCGGTGACCACGGACGCAACGTCTCGCTCGAGCACTTCGGCGCGTCCGCCCCCGGTGACGAGCTGTTCAAGCGCTTCGGCATCACCGCTGACGCCGTCATTGAAGCAGCGCGCGAATCCATTGCATCCGCCAGCGCCGAATCCGCAGGCCCCGCAGACTCTGCCGCTGACCCGCAGCGCACCCGCGTCCGCGGCGACAACATCTAAGCCACCACCACTAAGGAGAACAACCATGACCGCAATCGACCGTCTCTTCGAGCTGGGCACCTCCACGTGGTTGGACGACCTGTCCCGCGACCGCATCACCTCCGGCAACCTGGAGCAGATCAAGGCTGAGAAGTCCATCGTCGGCGTGACCACCAACCCTGCGATCTTTGCCAACGCGATGTCCAAGGGCAACGCTTACGACGAGCACATCCAGCAGCTCAAGGAAGGCAAAGCCGGCGTAGATGAGGCCGTCTACGCCATGTCCATCAAGGATGTGCAGGACGCCTGCGACCTCTTCCTTGACATCTACGAGTCCACCGGCGGGCGTGACGGCCGCGTGTCCATCGAGGTGGACCCGCGCCACGCCGACGATGAGGCGCGAACTGTCTCCCATGCTGCCGAGCTGTGGGAGATGGTGGGCCGCCCGAACGTGATGATCAAGATTCCCGCAACGGACGCATCCCTGCCGGCCATCACCGCTTCCCTGGCGGCGGGCATCTCCGTCAACGTCACGCTCATCTTCTCTGTCGAGCGCTACAAGCAGGTCATCGACGCCTACAAGGAGGGCATCAAGCAGGCTGCGGCGAACGGCCACGACGTGTCCACGATCCACTCCGTAGCGTCCTTCTTCGTCTCCCGCATGGACACCGAGGTGGACAACCGCCTCGACGCCATCAGCGACGAGCACGCCGACGCAGCGCAGGAGCTCAAGGGCAAAGCCGGCGTCGCTAACGCTCGCTTGGCCTACCAGCTATTCCTCGACTCCTTCGATGACGCCGCCATGGCTGAATTGCCGGACGGTGCGAACAAGCAGCGCCCGCTGTGGGCGTCGACAGGCGTGAAGAATCCTGCCTACCCGGCAGACATGTACGTCACGCAGCTTGCCGGCCCCGACACCGTCAACACCATGCCAGAGCCGACGATTGACGCTGCGATTGAGGGCGACAACGTCTCCGGCGACACGCTTAACGGGACAGTTGGGGACGCGCAGAAGGTCTTCGACCAGCTCGAAACCGTCGGTATCGACATCGCCGATGTGGTCCGCGTGCTGGAGAAGGAAGGCGTGGACAAGTTCGTCGATGCATGGCAGGAACTCCTCGACTCCATGCTCGAGAATCTAAAATAACCGAAACCTTCATCCGGCCCTGGCGATTAAGGTTTAATGAATGAAAGTCGCCCGGGCCGGCACCACGGCTCAACGGTTGCTCCCCTTCTACTGGGGAGCAACCTTTCCGCTTATCTCACGAAAGGTCCGCCAGCCATGACGGAACCGGCACCCGAATGGTCCAATCCTCTTCGTAACCGCGCCGACCGGCGCCTGCCCCGCATCGCGGGACCGTCCGGCATGGTCATCTTCGGCGTGACCGGCGACCTAGCTAAGCGCAAACTTCTGCCCGCCATCTACGACCTGGCCTACCGCGGTCTTCTGCCCGCCGGCTTCACTCTCGTCGGTTTTGGCCGCAGGCCGTGGTCGAACGAAGAGTTCGAGTCTTACGTGCGCGAGCAGGTCGAAGAAGGTGCCCGCACCGATTTCGACGAGCACGTCTGGGACCGGCTCGCTGAGGGCATGCACTTTGTCCAGGGCGCGTTCGATGACGATCAGGCCTTCGACAACATGGCCGAGCTCCTCAAAGAGATGGACGCCACGCGTGGCACCGCCGGCAACTGGGCGTTCTACCTCTCTGTGCCGCCCGAGTACTTCGCCAACGTGGTTAGTCAGCTTGACCGCACCGGCATGGCCCACGGAACGGACGAGCAGTGGCGCCGCGTCATCATTGAGAAACCGTTCGGCCATAACCTGGAATCGGCCAAGGAGCTCAACGAGACGATCAACTCTGTCTTCCCGGAACGCGCGGTGTTCCGCATCGATCACTACCTGGGCAAGGAAACCGTTCAGAACATCCTCGCCTTCCGCTTCGCCAACCAGCTGTTCGAGCCGATCTGGTCCTCGCGCTACGTCGACCACGTGCAGATCACCATGGCCGAGGACATCGGTTTGGGCGGCCGTGCCGGCTACTACGACGGCATTGGCGCTGCCCGCGACGTGATCCAGAATCACCTGCTGCAGCTTTTGGCGCTTGTGGCTATGGACGAGCCGGTCAGTTTCTCGCCGCGCCAGCTGCGCTACGAGAAGCTGAAGATCCTGCGTGCCACCAAGCCCATTGGCCCGTTTGAAGAGACGACGGCCCGCGGCCAGTACACCGCCGGCTGGCAGGGCTCGGAGCAGGTCGTCGGCTTGCGCGAGGAAGAGGGCTTCGACCCGGAATCCACCACCGAGACATATGCTGCCTGCACCCTGGGCATCAATTCGCGGCGCTGGGCGGGCGTACCGTTCTACCTCCGGACAGGCAAGCGCTTGGGCCGGCGCGTCACGGAGATCGCCCTCGTGTTCAAGAAAGCCCCGCACCAGCCGTTCGATCCTGGCTTGACCAGCCAGCTTGGCGCAAACACCCTGGTCATCCGTGTCCAACCGGACGAGGGCATTCTGCTGCGCTTCGGCTCCAAAGTGCCCGGCTCCACGATGGAGGTCCGCGACGTCAACATGGACTTCTCCTACGCCGAAGCGTTCACCGAGGAGTCGCCGGAAGCCTACGAGCGCCTCATTCTCGACGCGCTTCTCGACGAAACCGGCCTCTTCCCCACCTCCGCCGAGGTCGAGCGCTCCTGGGAGATCCTCGACCCGATCCTGGACTACTGGGCTGAAAACGGCCGCCCGGACGAGTACCCCGCCGGCACGTGGGGTCCGTCATCCGCCGATGAGATGATGCACGCTACCGGCCGCACCTGGCGCCGCCCCTAGCAGGAAAGAACCAGAGAAGGAACACCATGTACGTCACCCTCTCCGATACGTCCACCCGGGACATCGCCAAGCTTCTCCTGGACACGCAAGAGAACCACTCGTTGGCTACTGGCCGCGTGCTCACCCTCATCGTCGTTGCCGACATCAACGATGATGTCGAGTCCATCCTCGACCAGGTGCGCGTGGCTTCCCATGAGCACCCCTCGCGTGTGCTCATGCTCATCACCGGCAATGTTGACGGCCCATCCTCGCTCGATGCGCAGGCCATCCTGGCTGCGGACGCCGGGGCCTCCGAGATCGTCGTGATGGACCTGCACGGCGAGCTCGCGCGGAACCTCGATTCCGTCGTCACGCCTTTGCTCTTACCGGACACCCCGATTGTCGCGTGGTGGCCGTCGACGGCGCCGGCGCGCCCGAGTGAGCACCCGCTCGGCCGCATCGCGCACCGCCGCATTACCAACGTCCGCGAAAACGTTAGCGGCAACGCCCTGCTGCGTCTGAAGAACGGCTACGCGCCCGGGGACTCGGACATGCTGTGGTCGCGCATCACCCACTGGCGCGGTGTGGTGGCCTCCGCGTTCGACGCGTACCCGCGTGACCCGGTCACCTCCGTCGACATTGACGGCCCGGACGACAACCCGAGTGTCGATATCGCCGCCGGCTGGCTCTCCGCCTCTCTCGGCGTTGAGGTGCGGCGTATCGCGAGCGAGCAGTCGGCTTCAGAGCCGTCACGCTTGTTCCCCGTTCGCCGTCTCACCCTGCACCGTGACTCCGGGCCAGTGAAGGTCGAAGTCAAGGACGACAAGACGCTGAGTGTGAAAATCCCAGGGGTTGCGGAAGCGTTCGTGGCCATGAGCGTGCGCAGCGACGCTGACTGTCTCGCGGAGGAACTGCGCCACCTCGACCCCGACTGGGCGTACTCTCAAGCACTCAAGTCTCTGCCCAACGTTAAAGTTGTCTAGAGTCGAAGACGAGCTGTTTTTCAAGGCTTTCAAGGAGCGATCACAATGACTACCGTCAGGAACGTCCCCAATCTCGATGTGCTTATCGACGAAGCATCTACCCAGTTCGTCGAGACCATCGAAACCATCGTGTCTACCCCCACCGGTGGGGTGCACAGGGACGGGATCGCGCGCGTAGTGTTCACCGGCGGCGGCGCCGGCATCAAGCTTTTGTCCCGCCTTGTCCGCGCCAAGATCGATTGGACACGCGTCCACGTGTTCTTCGGCGATGAGCGCAACGTGCCCGTCTACGACCCGGACTCTAACGAGGGCCAGGCGCGTTACGCGCTGCTCAACCACGTCAATATTCCGGAGGCGCACATTCACGGGTACCGCCCGGGCAGCGGGCAGCTCGATGAAGCGGCCTCGAACTACGAGGATGCCATCCGCAGGCACGCCCCCGAAGGCTTCGACCTGCACCTGATGGGCATGGGACCCGATGGCCACGTCAACTCGCTGTTCCCCAACTCGGAGCAGCAAGATGAGACCGAAAAGCTCGTCGTCGCCGTCACCGAGTCCCCGAAGCCGCCGGCCGAGCGCCTGACCCTCACTTACCCGGGCATTTCACGCGCCGAGGAGGTCTGGCTCCTCGTTTCTGGCTCCGAGAAAGCCGAGGCCACCGCTGCCCTGCTGAAGGACTCCCCGACTCCGCAGTGGCCCGTCAGCCGCGTCCCGGAGCTGGCCAAGACCACCCTCTTCGTCACCGACGACGCCTACGGCGAATCCACGAACTAGGCGCAGACAGCAGAAAAGGCCGGGATCATTCCCGGCCTTTGTTCGTGTGCTTGTCTGACTGCTTACAGCCCGTACGCCTGAATCAGAAGGAGCGCAATGATGCAGACGATCCAGATGATCGCGACTGCCACGGTGTAGCGGTTGAGGTTCTTCTCCACCACAGTCGAACCGGACAAGTTCGCCTGAACGCCGCCACCGAACAGGGAGGACAAGCCGCCGCCTTTGCCCCTGTGGAGCAGGACCAAAATAGTCATCAAAAGCGAGGTGATGACCAGGATGATCTGAAGAGCCAGCGTCATGGGGTGTGTGCCTCCGAAGTTGGGTGCGGTTAACCGTTCACATGTTACACCAGCACGGTGCCACGCCCTGAATCGGCGCGCACGGTGCTGGTGTTCGGTATTCGTTTATGCCTGGGCGCGGACTGCGTCGCCAGCGGCTGCAACGAGCTTGGCAAAGTCCTCGCCGTCGAGCGATGCGCCGCCGACCAGGCCGCCGTCAACATCCGGCTGGCCGATAATGTCGGCGATCGTGTCGGTCTTGACCGAGCCGCCGTACAGGATACGGATGCCGGCTGCGACCTCATCCCCTGCGAGTTCGGCGATCAGACCGCGGATAGCTTTGCAGATCTCCTGAGCATCTTCAGCGGATGCGCTCTTCCCGGTTCCGATAGCCCAGACCGGCTCGTACGCAATGACGATCTCAGACAGCTGGGAGGTCTCCAGCTCGGCCAGGGACTCGCGGGTCTGCTCGACCACGAAGTTCACGTGGTCCCCTGCCTCGCGCACATCGAGCTGCTCACCGACGCAAATGATCGGCGTGACGCCCTGGGACAGTGCGGCCTTCGCCTTCTGGGAGACGAGCTCATTGGACTCGGCGTGGTATTCGCGGCGCTCGGAGTGACCGACGACAACCCACGTGCAGTCCAGCTTGGCCAGCATCGGCGCGGAGATCTCACCGGTGTAGGCGCCGGACTCGTGTGCGGATACATCCTGCGCACCGTAAGTGATCTGCAGGTTGTCGCCCTGGACGAGCGTCTGCAGGGAACGCAGGTCGGTGAACGGGACGGTCAGTGCGACATCAACGTCCTCGTAGTAGTCCTTCGGCAGTGCGAAGGCGAGACGCTGCGCCTGGGAGATCGCCTCGAGGTGGTCGTGGTTCATTTTCCAGTTGCCAGCGATAAGGGGCTTACGTGCCATGAAAATCTTCCTTTCGGCTTATCCGTTGGTCCGCTTAGTTTTGCTCGAGGACGGAGACGCCGGGCAGTTCCTTGCCCTCGACGAGCTCGAGAGAAGCGCCGCCGCCGGTGGAAATGTGAGAGAAGCCGTCCTCGTCGAGCCCGAGCACGCGTACCGACGCTGCGGAGTCGCCGCCGCCGACGACCGTGAAAGAGCCGTTATTGGCGGTAGCGTCAATCATCGCCTGTGCGACAGCGCGGGTGCCGTCGGCGAAGTTCGGCTTCTCGAAGACACCCATCGGGCCGTTCCAAAACACGGTCTTAGAGTCGGCGATGATCTCCGCGTACTTCTTAGCGGTCTCGGGGCCGATGTCGAGGGAGAGCCAGCCCTCCGGGATGCCGTCGAGGTCGACGGTCTTGCGCTCAGCGTCGTTGTCGAACTCGGAAGCGGCCACCAGGTCGACCGGGAGGACGATCTTGTCGCCGTACTTCTCAATGAGCTCCTTGCAAGTGTCCACCATCTCCTCCTGGAGCAGAGACTCCTGGGTGTTGTGCCCCTGAGCAGTGAGGAAGGTGTAGCACATGCCGCCACCGATGATGACGTGATCGGCCTTCTCCGCGAGTGCCTCGATCACACCGAGCTTGTCAGAGACCTTCGAGCCGCCGAGCACGACGATGTACGGGGCGGTCGGATTGTCCTTGATCGCGGCGAGCTTGTCCACTTCGTCCTGGACGAGGTAGCCGGCGTATGCAGGCAAACGCTTGGCCACGTCGTACACCGAGGCCTGCGCGCGGTGCACCACACCGAAACCGTCGGAAACAAACGCACCGTCATCAGCTGCGAGAGCTGCGAGCTCGTCGGCGAAGCTCTCACGCTCAGACTCATCCTTGGAGGTTTCGCGGGCATCGAAGCGCACGTTCTCGACGAGCAGCACATCGCCCTCGGACAGGCCGTTGGCACGCTCATGCGCGTCCTCGCCCGTCACATCAGATGCGAGTGCGACGTACTGGCCCAGGCGCTCGGACAAAGCCTCAGCAACCGGCTTGAGGGAGTACTTCGGGTTCACCTCACCCTTCGGGCGGCCCAGGTGGGCGGTGAGGATGACCTTGGCGCCACCGTCGATAAGCGCCTGGATGGTGGGCAGAGATGCGTCGATACGCCCTGCGTCGGTGATGTTGCCGTCGTCGTCGAGCGGGACGTTGAAATCGGAGCGCACGAGCACGTGGCGGCCGTCGACGCCCTCCTTGAGCAGCTCGTCGATGGAACGTACAGCCATGATTGTCTATCTCCTTGAAGTGTGTCAGCGTAAGTGAAAGCCCGGGAAGGAGTGAGCACTCCCCCGGGCTTCAAGCTAGGGACGCACGGGGTGCGCGCCCCTGCTTAGAGGTTGTCAGCGACGTGCTTGGTCATGCGGATGTACTGGGAGGTGTAGGAGTACTCGTTGTCGTACCACGAGATGATCTTCACCAGGTTGCCGTCGATCACGCGGGTCATGCCAGCGTCGAAGATGGCGCCGTGGGAGTTGCCGATGATGTCGGAGGAGACGATCGGGTCCTCGGTGTACTCCAGCGCACGACCGAACTCCGGGTCCTGGACAGCGTTCTTGACAGCCTCATTGACCTCGTCGACCGTGACGTCGCGGCCAACGTTGACGGTCAGGTCCGTGGCGGAACCAGTGATGGTCGGCACACGCATCGCGAAGCCGTCAAGCTTGCCTTCCAGCTCCGGCAGAACCAGGGCGACAGCCTTAGCAGCGCCGGTGGTGGTCGGAACGATGTTCTGGGCAGCAGCGCGGGCGCGGCGCAGGTCCTTGTGCGGAGCGTCCTGCAGGCGCTGGTCGCCGGTGTAGGCGTGGATGGTGGTCATCAGGCCGTTCTGGATGCCGAATGCATCGTTGAGCACCTTGGCAACCGGAGCCAGGGAGTTGGTGGTGCAGGATGCGGCGGAGATGATCTTGGAGTCAGCGTTGTAGTCGGTGTGGTTCACACCCCACACGTAGGTGCCGTCGACGTTCTTGCCCGGTGCGGAGATGATGACCTTCTTGGCGCCAGCATCGATGTGTGCCTGCGCCTTCTCGCCGTCGGTGAAGATACCGGTGGATTCCAGGACGATGTCGACGTTAGCGTCGCCCCATGCCAGGTTCGCCGGGTCCTTCTCAGCGGTGACCTCAATGCGCTTGCCGTCGATGGTCAGGGAGTTGTCGTCGTACTCGACCTCGTGGCCCAGCTGGCCGTAAGCGGTGTCGTACTTGATCAGGTGAGCCAGGGTCTCGTTGTCGGTCAGATCGTTGATCTTCACAACCTCGAGCTCGTCCGCGTAGTTTTCCAGGATGATGCGGAATGCGGAGCGGCCGATGCGGCCGAAACCGTTAATGCCGATGCGGGTGGTCACTGAATTTCTCCTTTTATCGGATTGGTGTCGTGGCACGTCGTGCCCTCACCACCCAAGTGTAGAGAATTGCAGGCACCCCTGCAGGTGCTTTTCCGCGGCTCTAACTGTCCTCAGCGACGGCGGCATTTGTGTCGGGAATCCCCAGCTCTTTCGCCCGCTTGTCGGCCAACGACAGCAGGCGGCGGATGCGGCCGGCGACAGCATCTTTGGTCATTTGCGGGTCCGCGAGACGGCCGAGTTCCTCCAGCGACGCGTGACGGTGTTTGACGCGGAGATAGCCAGCGTCGGCAAGGTGTTCCGGCACGTCGTCGCCGAGGATCGACATCGCTCGGTCGACGCGGGCAGCCGCGGCTGCAGCAGCTTGGGCCGAACGGCGCTGGTTCGCGTCGTCGAAATTGGCGTGGTGGCTAGCGGACTGCTTCGCTTGGCGCTTCTTGCGCTTCTCGTCCCACTCGAGGCGCACGCGGGGTGCGCCCATGCGGGAGAGCAGAATCCCGATCGCGTCGCCGTCGCGCAGGTAGACGCGCTCGGTGCCACGCGTCTCCTTCGTCTTCGCAGCGACGGACAGGCGGCGGGCGAGCCCCACCAACGCCAGTGCTGTCTCCTGGCGCGGGCAGACGACCTCCAGCGCTGAGGTGCGGCCGGGTTCGGTGAGCGAGCCGCGCGCCAGGAAGGCCCCGCGCCACGCTGCTTCCACCTCTGCGATGGTGCCGGAGATGATGTGGCGCGGTAAGCCCACCACGGGGTGTCCGGATGCGGTGACCAATCGGAAGCGGCGGATGACATCACGGGCACCGTCGCTGACCTTGACCTCGTAGCGCACGTCGCGGGATTGGCTCCCCGGCGAAGAGGACGTCACGTCGACTTTCACGTCACACACGTCGCGGATGGTGGCGGCCAAGTGGTCGGCGACGGAGCGTTCCGCGAAATCGGCGCGCAACTCAATGCCGCGCAGCCCCTGGTCGAATTCTCCGGCGACGCGCAGCATCGCGGTTGCTTCGGCAATGCGCGCGTCAGTGCTGGAGGGGTTCACACCCAACAGCTCATCTTTGACCTGTGCTGTCAATGCCACCGTGTCGCCTCTCTTCGTGTCGGATGGGGACAATCTCCCCAAAAGCTTAGTTTCCGCGCAGCAGCGAAGTGATGGCAGCTGCAAGTTTCTCCGGATCGTGCCTGTTCGTGCACTGGTTTTCCTCGTCGCGCTCGCACATGTCGGCGAAAGTGATCGCAGCACCGGCGCCTTCTGCCGCCCGTTCAAGGTAGGAACGCTCTCCTGGCGAGAGCTGAATATTGGAGTCGGCGAGGAAGTAGTCCACCTTTAACTCCGGGGCGTGCTGGTTGAACACATGGATGTGGCGTTCGGTGGTGAAGCCAGGGGTCTCCCCCTGCTCCGGCGACAGGTTGAGGATGACGACGACCTTGGCTGGAGTATTGCGTAGCGCCTCGACGATCTCCGGAACCAGCAGGTGCGGGATCACCGACGAGAACCACGAGCCTGGACCAATGGTGACCACGTCGGCGCTCATGATGGCGTCGATCGCGGCAGGGTTCGCCGCAGGCTCCTCTGGGATCAAGCGCACACGCCTGACGGAGCCCGGTGTCGTCGCCACAGCCACCTGCCCGCGCACGGCGCGGAGGACACGGAAGTCGTCGTCAAGCCCGGCGACCTCAGCCTCGATGTCGAGCGGCTGCAGCGCAACCGGCAGAACGCGCCCAGTGCTGTCTGTCCATGACCCCACGGTGTCCAAGGCGAGCTGAATGTCGTCGGAGGCTTCGGTCATGCCGGCGATCATCAGGTTGCCCACGGCGTGCCCCGCCATGGCGCCGTTTCCGCCGAAACGATGCTGCAGCACCTTCTTCCACACTGCGCCTTCTTCGGTGGGCGGTGTCAGCGCGGCCATCGCCATGCGCAGGTCGCCCGGCGGCACAATGGACAATTCGCGGCGCAGGCGACCCGAGGAGCCGCCGTCGTCGGCGACGGTGACGATCGCGTTGACGCGGCAGGTCTCGGGGCTGCAGCCGTCGCCAAGCTGTGCCCCCGCAATCTCGCGCGCGGCGAGCAAAGTCTGGTGCAGGCCGTGACCGCCGCCTAGGCTGGCCACGCTGAGAACATCGCGATGTTCGGTCATGGGAGTGATCTCCTCTTTCCTAGCGTGGCGTTTAGTTCCGGTTGAGGTCGCGGTGCATGACGGACACACCGACATCGCCACGCTCATTCAACCGCCGACCGATCTCTTCCGACACCGCGACAGATCGGTGATGCCCACCGGTGCAACCAATACCGACGGTGACGAAGTCTTTGCCCTCGTGCTTGTAACCAGCCATCATGGAGCTGAGCAGGTTCACCACACCGTCGACGAACTCATCAGCGCCTGGCCGCGACAGCACATAATCGCTGACAGGGGCATCAATGCCGCGGAAATCACGCAGCTCCTCGATCCAGTACGGGTTCGGCAGAAAGCGCACATCGAGCACAAGGTCCGCGTCGCGCGGCGAGCCATGCTTGAAACCGAAGGATTCAATGGTCACGTGCTGCTTCGTTGAATCCAGGTCACCGACAGACGCTTCGATGGCGCGCCGCAGATCGTGGATGGACAGGTTGGACGAGTCAATGATCACGTCTGCTGCCTGACGCACGCGCGCCAACTCTGCCCGCTCGCGGGTGATCCCGACATGCAGCGGATTGTCGTCCTGCAGCGGGTGGGTGCGGCGCACACTGTCGAACCGCCTGATCAGCACATCATCGCGGGCCTCGAGGAAGAGCACGAAGGGGTTGTAACCGCGCTCGTGCGCCTTGTCGATGACGTCCATGAGCGAACCCTTGAAGATGCGGGCGCGCACATCTGTCACCACGGCGAGCCTGTCCACGGGCGAGCTTTTCTCCGCCGCGAGGTCCATCAGCTCGATGATCAGCTGCGGCGGCAGGTTCTGGGAGACGAAGTACCCCTTGTCCTCGAAGACGCGCGCCGCCGAGGACAGCCCTCCGCCGGACATGCCGGTGATGATCACTGGTCGCAGTTCAGATGCCATGGACACCATTTTAAGCTATTCGCTTGACGACGGATCCTTGCGCAAATGCTGCCACACCGTCTCCGCCAGTTTCGGGCCGATTCCCGGCACTTCCTCAATCTCTTCGGCGCTGGCTGCTTTGAGGTTCTTCACACTGCCGAAGTGCTTCACCAAGTCGCTGCGGCGGGCTGGGCCGAGGCCGGGGATGCCGTCGAGGGCAGACGCCCGCATTCGCTTCGACCGCTGCTGCCGGTGGTAGGTAATGGCGAAGCGGTGGGCTTCGTCGCGGATCTGCTGCAGCAGGTACATGCCCTCGGAGTTGCGCGGGAGGATGAGCGGTTCGTCGTCGTCGGGCACCCACACTTCCTCGAGGCGCTTGGCCAGGCCGATGAGAGTGACGTCTACAATGCCCAACTCATCGAACACCGCTTGGGCGGCGTTGACCTGCGGCTTGCCGCCGTCGACGATGAACAGCTGCGGCGGGTAGGCGAAGCGCTTGTTGCCTGTGGATTCCACTGCTGAGTCTTCTTCGTCGTCGAAGACCTGGTCGCTTTCTTCCGGGTTGGCCAGCTTATCTTCGTTGTGGCGCTTGAAGCGGCGGCGGGTGACTTCCGCAATGGAGCCGACGTCATCCGAACGCCCGTCGCCCGCGGCTTCCTTGATGCGGTAGCGGCGGTAGTCCGCCTTTTTGGGCAGTCCGTCTTCGAAGACGACGAGAGACGCCACGACATCAGTGCCCTGGATGTGGGAGATATCGGTGCACTCAATGCGCAACGGGGCCTCGTCCATCATCAACGCGTCTTGAATGTCCTGCAACGCCTGGGAGCGCGCAGTGAGGTCGCCGACGCGCTTGAGCTTGTGCTGGCGCAGTGACTCCTTCGCGTTGCGGTGCACGGTCTCCATGAGAGACTTCTTGTCGCCGCGCTGCGGCACGCGGAATGACACTGGCCCGCCGCGCAACTTCTCCAGCAGAGCCTGGGTCTCCTCCGCCTCCGCCGGCATGACCTCCACGAGGATCTCGCGCGGCACCGGCATCGGCTGCTTCACCTGTGCGCGCGACTCTTGGTCCACGCCGCGGCGGCGGACCTTCTTCGCAGCCAAACGCTCGTCTTCAGCTTGCTCCTGCTCCATCCGCTCAACGGCATCGGAGTAGTACTGCACGAGGAAGTTCTGCATGAGGACGGGCAGGGCGGGGTCGTCCTGGCCTTCGTCGAGACGCTCCATGGAGCCCGGCTCATCACCGGTCTTCTCCACGACCCACCCCCGTTGGGAACGGATGCGGCCGTCGCGGACAGTGAAGATCTGCACGGCGGCCTCGAGCTCGTCGGTGTCGAAGGCGATGACATCCGCATCAGTGTCGATGGACAGCACGACCGTCTGCTTCTCCATCACCTTGTTCACGGCGCCCAGATCGTCGCGCAGCCGGGCGGCTTTTTCGAACTCGAGGTTCTCGCTCGCCTCCATCATCTGGGAGGTGAGACCCTTCACTACGGCATCGGTGCGGCCGGACATGAAGCCCATGAAGCCGTTCACAATGTCGTCGTACTCCGGCTCGCTCACGCGCGACACGCACGGCGCCGAGCACTTGTCGATGTACCCCAGTAGGCACGGCCGCCTTAGCTGTTCGTGCCGGTTGAACACGCCGTTGGAGCACGTGCGAATCGGGAACACGCGCGTGAGCAGGTCCAAGGTTTCGCGCACCGCCCACGCATGCGAGAAGGGGCCGAAGTAACGCACGCCTTTGCGCCGCGGACCGCGGTAGAAGAACGCCCGCGGGTACTTCTCCCCTACGCTCACCGCGAGCATTGGGTAGGTCTTGTCGTCGCGGTACATGACGTTGAACCACGGGTCGTACCGTTTGATCCACGTGTATTCGAGCTGCAGCGCCTCGACCTCGCTGGCTACGACCGTCCACTCGACCTTGGCAGCCGTGAAGACCATCTGACGCGTGCGCGGGTGGAGCGTTTGCGGCGGCTGGAAGTAGTTGTTCAGCCGGGAGCGCAGGTTCTTCGCCTTGCCCACGTAGACGACGCGGCCGGCGCCGTCACGGAATTTGTAGACGCCCGGATCAGTGGGGATTGTTCCCGGTGCCGGGCGGTAGGACTCTGGGTTAGCCATCTAGTCCTCGGGCATGTACTGGGCTTCGAGCTCGCGGAAGTCCTTCACCGCAGCCACAGCGCGTTCTTTGTCGGCGGACTGGATCGCCCACAGCGGCACGTATTCGAACTCCGGCAACTCCAACCGCGCCATGCGCGACCCGCGCGGGAATGCCAAACCGTAGATGACCACCCACGGGTAGAAGCGTGTGCCGATGATGTTGCGCACCTCCACGCCGTCCTCGTTCGCCCGCACACGTGGCCGCGACAAGCCCCACCAGGTGAATGCGGACAGAATCAGGCCGATGCCCGGGAAAGCGAGCTTGTCCAGTGTCGTGATAGCGGCGCCTGTGAACTCGATGTCGACGACTGCCCCCATGAAGATGTGCACAGCCATGATCACCACGATGGCGATCACCGCAATGCGCTTGAGTGCCGGAGACGTTGCCTCGAACTTCCACGGCTTCGTCGAGGTCACGGCATGGGGGTCGAGGGCGTTGAAGTATGCGAGTTCCTCATCGCTCAACGGCGCCCGCTTGTCAGGGCTGGTCATCTCGGGGCTGTCGGAACTGGTGTCAGGGCTCATCTCACTGGCCATCCTAGTGCTCGCGCTAGTCGCGGGCCAAAAGCGGGAATGTGCGCACCTGCGCCAGCGTCTTAGCTGCACCGAGCGCCGCAGCAACAGCTTCTGCGCCCTTGTCTTCCTTCGCGCCTTTGCCGCCGGCGCGGTCAAGTGCTTGCTGCTCATTGTCGACGGTGAGCACGCCGCTGCCCACAGGCACTTCCTCATCGAGCGCCACCCGGGTGAGGCCCTCCGTCACGGAATCGCAGACATAATCGAAGTGGGCCGTTTCACCGCGGATGACGCAGCCGAGGGCGACGACGGCGTCGAAACGCTTCGCGCACGCCTGCACGACAACCGGCAGCTCCAGCGCGCCAGCGACAGAAAAGACTTCGACCTTCGCACCAGCGTCGCGTGCGGCGGTCACGGCGCGGTCACGCAGCTTATCGACGATGCCTGCGTTCCACTTCGTCACCACCACCGCCACCGACATTCCCTCGGCATTCAACTGTGCGAGCTGGGGCGCTCCGGTCGTAGCCATACGGTTTCTTTCCCTTCTTTTACCCGTGTGAAGCAGAGCTTCACACACCGTGCGTGCGTTCCCATTCGGTGACCAGCGGCAGGTCATGGCCCATCCGGTCGCGCTTTGTGCGCAGGTAATAGATGTTGTCGTGGGAGGGGGCGATTTCAATGCGGGTGCGCCCGGCAATGACAGGTCCAAAACCGCTCAAGGCCTCCACCTTGTCCGGGTTGTTGGACAGCACCTCCGCCGAGGCTACGCCGAGATCGGCGAGGATGTGGCCGGCAACGGAGTATTCCCGCGCGTCGATCGGCAAACCCTGCTCCAAGTTCGCATCGACGGTATCGAGCCCGTCGTCCTGCAGACGGTAGGCCTGCAGTTTAGCCACCAGTCCGATGCCGCGGCCCTCATGCCCGCGCACGTACACGATCACACCGCGCCCGGCGGCTTGGATCCGGCGCATGGACTCGTGCAGCTGCGGGCCGCAGTCGCAACGTGTCGAGGAGAACACATCCCCCGTCAGGCACTCCGAGTGGACACGGACCAACACATCGTCGTCCCCGCCCGCCTCGGTGACGTCGCCGACGACGAGGGCGACGTGCTCGGTGCCGTCGACAAGCGCGCGGTAACCGTACGCCGTGAACACGCCGTAATCGGTGGGCAATGTTGTCGTAGCTGCTCGCTCGACCATTGGCTCGGTGCGGCGACGGTGCTGGATGAGCTGCGCGATCGAGATCATTGGTAGGCCGTGCTCGTCGGCGAAGCGGCGGAGTTCAGGCCCGCGCGCCATGTCGGTCGGGTCGTCTTCGGACACGATCTCGCACAGCACGCCCACCGGCGCACAGCCGGCCATGCGGGAAAGATCGACAGCGGCCTCGGTGTGCCCGTCGCGGGCGAGCACCCCGCCAGCGCGGGCACGCAACGGAACAATGTGACCGGGTCGGGTGAACGCCTCCGGGCCAAAGCTCGGGTCGGCGAGCCGGCGGATCGTCTCCGCACGCGAGCGGGCTGAAATCCCCGTCGTTCCCGTCGCCGCATCCACGGTCACGGCATAGGCCGTGCCGCGTGCGTCTTCGTTCTGCGCCACCATCGGCGGCAGGTTCAGTTCACTGGCGCGGGAGTCCTCCATGGACACGCAGATGTAGCCGGAGGAATAGCGCACCATGAACGCAACGAGCTCAGGCGTCGCGTGATCTGCTGCGAAGATGAGGTCACCCTCGTTCTCACGGTCTTCATCGTCGACAACCACGACCGCCCCACCGCGGGCGATGGCTGCCACGGCGTGATCAATAGAATCCAGTCGCAGGGTGTCGCTCATGGGGACTAATGGTAGCCCGCCACCATTTTTTCGACGTATTTGGCCACCACGTCAACTTCCATATTCACCGGCTCGCCGACGGCCAACTCACCGAATGTCGTTTCAGCCAACGTCGTCGGGATGAGCGAGACCTCCACGTAGTCCGCGCTTACCGCAGAGACTGTCAGCGAGGTGCCGTTGAGCGCGATCGAGCCCTTCTCCACGACGTAGCGCGCGAGCTGCTCCGGCAGCGAGAAACGCAGCACGTCCCAGTGCTCTGAACTTTCACGGGAGATGAGCTCGCCGACACCGTCGACATGCCCCTGCACGATGTGGCCACCCATTCGCGCCCCCGCCGCCAGGGCTCGCTCGAGGTTGACGTTCGAGCCGACCTCGTAGCTGCCCAAGCGGGAGCGGTTCAGCGTTTCCTGCATGACGTCGGCGGTGAACACGCCACCTGCAGCCTCCACGACCGTTAGACACACGCCGTCGACGGCGATCGAGTCGCCCGGCTGGGCATCAGCAGTGACTTTCGGTCCGCGCACCGTGAGTCGCACGGCCTCATCGAGCCGCTCCAGCTTCTCGACGCTTCCCACTTCCTCCACCAGGCCCGTGAACATCAAGTCTCCTCTTCCTCGCACTCTTCGCAACGGCGAAGCGCAATGAGCACGTCGTCGTTGCTGGTGTAGTCGACGTAGTCGATCTCATAGCGTTGCGCCTGCGTAAGCGTGCCCACCAATGGTCCATCGATCATGCTGCGTCCAGCCCCGAAAAGCATCGGGGCGACGTATGCGTGAATCGCGTCGACGACGCCGAGCTCGAACACGCTGCGCATAAGCGTCGGCCCGCCTTCTACGATGACGTGCCGCGCCCCGGTCTCCCACAACGCGTCGAGCGCCTCCTGCGGGGTGGCGTACTGCTCGAACCCAAGCCGGGTCAGGTTGCCCTCCGGTACCTCACGCGTGCCGACGACCACCCTGCGCGGCTGCCTCTCCGCTAACGTTCCGTCAGCTTTCCGGGCAGTCAACGACGGGTTATCAGCCAGGGCCGTTCCGGTGCCGATGATGATCGCGTCCACCCGCGAGCGATCCTCATGGACCCACTCGCGGGTGATCGGACCGGTGATCCACTGGCTCGACCCATCCGGCGCAGCCACGAACCCGTCAAGGGTAGCGGCGAACTTGGCGGTGACCGACACCCGGCCGTGGCGCACCGCCGTCAACCATGGCGCAAGTCCGGTCACGTCGTAGGTCTTGTGGTGCACTTCCACCCCGTGCCGGCGCAGGTACTCGGCACCGCCGGATGCCTCCGAATTCGGATCCGGCTCGATGTAGACGACTTTGGCGATACCGGCCGCCACGATCGCTTCCGCACACGGCCCTGTCCGCCCGGTGTGGTTGCACGGTTCAAGGGTGACCAGCATGCACGCGCCCCTCAGCCCGTCATCCCCGACCTTTTCACGCGCCGCGTCGAGGGCGACGATCTCCGCGTGCCGTCCGCCGACAGGTTCGGTTCCCCCGGTGGCGATGATCTCCGGCTCGGCCTGGTCCCAGTCGTCCACGATCACCGGCTCAACCTCGCGGTAGATGACGCACCCGACAGGCGGGTTGGGGCTCGTCGTGCCCCGCACTTCAGCACCGGCGTCGAGCGCTTCCCACAGCGCTGTTTCTTCCTGTTCGGTGAATGTGTGGGTGTAGTGCCTCATACAGCATCCGCCGGGCGGGCCTCGGTCGCCAACCCGCGCAGCTTCTCCACTGCCTCTGCCGGGTCGTGCGCGCCGAACACCGCCGATCCCGCGACGAAAGACTCCACGCCAGCCTCAGCGGCTTGCTTGATGGTGGATTCGCCGATGCCGCCGTCGATGCCAATGATCGTCGATAAGCCAGCGTTTGCGATGTGCTCGCGTAACGTGACCACCTTGTTTAAGACCTCCGGCATGAATTTTTGGCCGCCGAAACCGGGCTCGACGCTCATAATCATGACTTCCTCGAAGTGCTCGAGGTCGCCGAGATACGGCTCGATCGGCGTGCCGGGCTTGATCGCGAATCCAGCCTCGACGCCCAAGTCATGCAGCTTCTTTGCTGCGTTGATGTGGTCGTTCGTTGCCTCGATGTGGAAGACGAGACGGTCGCCGCCAGCATCGATGTAGGTCTCGAACCAGCGCTCCGGCTCCTCGATCATCATGTGGATGTCCAGGAACTGGTCGGTGACGCGGTTGACGGCCTTGGTCACGTCCGGCCCGAATGACAGGTTAGGCACGAAGTGGCCGTCCATGATGTCCACGTGGATCAAGTCGGCGGTGGGTACCTTTTCCACGTCCGCGCCGAGCGCGGCGTAATCGGCGGCCAGGATCGACGGGGCGATGTAGATCATGACTTCATCTTACGGAGAACGGACAGAAACATAGCGTCCGTGCCGTGTCGGTGCGGCCACATCTGCGCACTGAGGTGCTCACCAAGCTCGCCCATCTCCGGAAGGAACTCGCGTGCGTCCAGCTCTTCAACGTCCCCCTTCGCCAGTTGCTTCTCGACGATCCCCCGCGTCTCCCGCGCATCCGGCGAACACGTGGAATACACCACCACACCACCGGGCTTGGCCAGATTCACGGCGGAGGCGAGCAGCTCTTCCTGCAGCGTGTTCAACTCAGCAACGTCGTCTTCGCTCTTGCGCCACCGGGCTTCAGGGCGGCGGCGCAGGGCACCTAGGCCGGAGCACGGGGCGTCCACAAGCACGCGGTCAAAGCCCGCCTCGAGACCGGGATTGCGCCCGTCGGCGACGTGGACCGTCACCGGCAAGCCTTCGGTGCTCTTGCGGATCAACTCAGCGCGGGTCTCCCCGATCTCCACCGCATCGACCGTTGCGCCGTCGATCGCGGCGATGGAGCCCATGAGCGCGGCCTTGCCGCCTGGGCCTGCGCACAGATCCAGCCAACGGCCGTGGTCGCCGCCGTCAGCCTCGACGGGCACTTCGGTCACCGCGCGGGCGATGAGCTGCGAACCCTCGTCTTGCACCGCCGCCATGCGGTCGCGCACCGGTTCGAGTGATCCTGGGTCACCGCCGTCGAGGTAGACAGCGTAGGGGCTGTAGCGCCCCTCCTCGCCACCGGTGACCAGTGCGAGCCCCTCCGCGCTCATCTCCCCCGGCCGCGCAACGAGATGCACTTTCGGCCGCTCCGAATCAGCTTTGAGCGCCGCTTCCAATTCTTCTGCGGGTAACACCCGCGCGAACGAGCGCGCGATCCATTCCGGGTGCGCGGTGCGAAACGCGGTCGCCGCCGGCTCGTCGGACGGCGCGAGCTTATCCATCCATTCATGCGCCGACGTGCGGGCGACAGTGCGCAAGATGCCGTTGACAAAGCCCTTCGCCTTGCCTTGGCCTGCGGCCTCCGCGAGGCGCACTGAGGTGTCGACGGCAGCGTGGTCATCCACCCGCGTCATCAGCAGCTGGTAGGTGCCCAATCGCAACGCCGTCAACACGGCTGGGTCGAGCTCAGTCAGGGGACGCGACGAGCATTCCGCGATGACCGCGTCGAGCACCCCCAGCGTCCGCAACGTGCCGTAGGCCAGCTCGGTGGCAAAAGCAGCATCGCGGCCTTTGACTTTGCGTTCACGGAGGATTTGCGGCAGGACCAGGTTGCCGAACGCGTCCTCCGTCTCCACGCGCAGCACCGCGTCGAACGCGGCCTCGCGTGCAGCGTCGCCAATGCGCGAGTGCGCCTGCGGCCGCTTCTGCGTGTTGTGCCTTTGCTTCGGCTTTCCCTGCCTGGACTGGGACTGCCCTGGCTTGCCCTGCTGCGCGCTCTTCGTGCGCGACCGGAATCCGCCGCTCACTCGAAGACCACCTCCGCACCAGCTCCAGACCTGTCTTCAGAGCCGGAGGTGTGGAGGCCGCGGGCCCAGTCGGTGGCCCGCATCATCTTCTTTCCCGGGGGCTGGATCATGCCCAGCACAACGGACCCGTCGCCGGTGCCAACACGCACTTCGTCCTTGGAAATGGCCACATGCCCCGGCGCGAGTTGCTCGTGGGAGGGGGTGATGGGGCCGACTTTGTAGCGGGCGTCGCCAAGCGTTGTCCACGCTCCGGGGCCCGGTGTGTGGGCGCGAACGGCGCGGTCAATCTCCGCCGCGGAGGACTGCCAGTCAATGCGGGCATCATCTTTCGTGATCTTCGGCGCGTAGGTCGCCTCCCCCTCCTGCGGGGTGAATATCGCGGTGCCGGATTCCAGGTCATCCATGGTGCGGACAAGCAGGTCAGCACCGTCATAGGCCAGGCGCGTCAGCAGGTCATCCGCCGTGTCGGTGGCGCGGATTTCTTCTCGCTGTTGACCGATGATGTCGCCGGTGTCCAAGCCCTGGTCGATCCGGAACGTCGTGGCGCCGCTGAATTCGTCGCCGTGGAGAATCCCCGCCTGCACGGGGGCGGCCCCGCGCCACTGCGGCAGCAGCGAAAAGTGCAGGTTGATCCAGCCGTGGCGGGGAATGGTCAGAAAGTCCTCTGGGATGAGATTGCCGTAGGCGACAACGGGGATAGCGTCAGGGGCCAGCTCCGTCAGTCGGGCATGCGCCTCCTCGTTATCGCGAAGCGTCTCTGGGGTGAGCACCTCGATGCCGTGCTCCATAGCCAGCGCCTTGACCGGCGACGGATGCAGGGTGCGGCCGCGGCCCTTCTTCGCGTCCGGGCGGGTGAGCACTGCGACGACCTCGTGATCGGAGGCGATGAGCTTCTGCAGTGCGACGACGGCCGGTTCGGGTGTGCCTGCGAAAATCAATCTCATGCCCTGTCTCCTTCCTCAACCAGCTCCCCCTGTGCCTGGTACCAATCCGCACCGCGGATAACCGCCATGGCTTCCTTGCGCACCTCCGGCTCCAAACGCCGCAGGAACAGCACCCCGTCCAGGTGGTCTGTTTCGTGCTGGATGCAGCGCGCCAGCAAGCCGTTGCCGCGGATTGCCACCGGACGGCCGAACTCATCTTGGCCGCGAGCGATGACGTTCTCGTGCCGCTCCACCTCAGCCTGAATGCCCGGGATGGACAAACAGCCCTCTGGGCCGATCTGCACGTAGTCGTCGATCGGCTCCCACACCGGATTGATCAGGGCGCCGCGCATGCCGTTGCAGTCGTAGACAAAAATGCGCTTGGTCAGCCCGATCTGGTTGGCAGCCAAGCCCACGCCGCCGGCGGCATCCATCGTCTCCAGCATGTCACTGACCAGCGTGCGTAGCGCTTCGTCGAACGTGTCGATGCGGGTGGCTTCGGAATTGAGCACCGGATCCCCGAAGATCCTGATGGGGCGAACTGTCATGGGCGCGAGTCTAACCAATGTCCATCGGATTGATGGTGATGCGCAGCGGCGCCTCCTGTTTGCGGGTGGCGCGGTTCGCGTTCGCCGCCCGCAGCGCCTTGCCCAGCGCAGTGCGCGTCGACAGCGGGGCGCGGATGAGCACGCGCTGTTGATAGGTCTCGTCACCAAGGTCAACCGGGCCGAGCACCTCCGCGTGCGGCGGCAAATCGATGTGCGCCAGGAAATCCGTCAGCGACTCCCTAGGCGAATCCACCGCCGCCATGTGCACCGCGGGCGGGAACCGCACCTCACGCCGCGCTTCCAGCTCGTGGGCCGCATATCCGGGCGCATCCCAGCGGATGAGGTGCTGGACGACGGGCAGCGCGGGGTCTGCGACAACGACAACGTCGCCTTGCTTATCGACGAGCCCCGCCGCCCCCATCCACTTCGCCAACGCCTCCTCACTCGCCCGCATGTCCGGGCGGCCGAGCAACGCCCACGTATCTAACAGGACAGCGGCACCATAACCTCCGCTGGCGCGTGGTTCTGCCCCCGGCGTGGCGACGACGATGGCGGGCCCGCCCGGCACCTCCTTGAGAATCTTCTCTCCCCAGGACATGATCACCTTGGCCGGTGCGAAGGCGCGGCCGAGTTCTTCCGCGGTGCGCTGCGTTCCCAGCACGACGGCCCTCAGGCGGTGCGAGCCGCACACGGGGCACACGTACGACGAGTCCATCCGCCCACACCAGCGGCATGTCGGTGCGGCGGCTTCCCCGCCACTGGGCAGGCCCAGCGGTCCGTTGCACGCGCGGCAGCGAGCTGGTTCGCGGCAATTTCCGCACGCCAAGGACTGCACATACCCGGTGCGCGGTACTTGGAACAACACCGGCTTGTCGGCGGCCAGCGCCTTGCGTGCGGCCTCGAACGCGACAGACGGGATGCGGGCAGCGGCCGCGCGCGGGTCTTTCTCCAACGCGAAGTCGCTGTCGCCAGCAGCGTGAATGAACGGCGACCGAGCCCGCACCGTCGCACGCGGCGCCACCAAGTCGTGCGCCCACCCGGATTCCACAAGCAACTGCGTCTCCGCCGTGCGTGCGTGGCCACCGATGATGAGCGAGACCTTCTCGATCGCTGAGCGCGTAGTCAGCACCTCTCGCGCGTGGGTGTACGGGGCGCGCGGGTCGACGAGAGAATCGTCGCCGTCGAACAT
This sequence comes from Corynebacterium sp. CCUG 65737, assembly GCF_024454115.1. Lineage (NCBI taxonomy): Bacteria > Bacillati > Actinomycetota > Actinomycetes > Mycobacteriales > Corynebacteriaceae > Corynebacterium > Corynebacterium sp. CCUG 65737. The sequence continues at coordinate 73,035 of NZ_JAGPZB010000004.1, read as the reverse complement.
CACGACGGCTAGTTGCAGCTTTTCGACGGGCGCGAACCCCGCCGACCGCGTCCCCACCACAATCCGGCCCTGCCCATGCAGCACCGACAGGAACCGGCTGTACCGGGCCTGGGGGCCGAGCGAAGCCGTGAGCGTGGTGATCTGCCGCGGCCCCACCAGCTCGCGCAGGGCTGCATCGACCGTGTCCACGTCCGTCTGGTCGGGCACGACAATGAGGACTCCCCCGCCGTCCTTCGCCACCTTCGTGGCCAGCGCCGCCAGCGCGGCAGCCCAATCGTCGCCAGGCGCAATCTGCCAGGCCGCCCGCGCGAGTGTTCCGCCGATGACGGCATCAACAAAGGATTCCCCGTGCTCGTAGGCGCTCCAGGCGCTCAAGTCCGGCTCGGCTGCCTCGCCCAGCTCTTCCCACGCTGTGGTGGTGTCCGTTTCCTCGGCTTTGGTGTGGCGCGGCGGGATAGCGGTGCGGATGAGGTCGGACCGGGTGGCGGCGTATCGGTCGGCTAATGCGTCGATAAGCAAGCGCATGCGCTCTGGATAAACCACCTCCGGGGAGACGACACGCCCAATGAACCGCAGTTTCCCCTCGTGATCGCTGGTGGCGGCGCGCTCGAGCACCAGCGCATCCACGAGCCGCCCCGCAAAACGAATGCGCACACGCACGCCCGGCTGCGCGGCTTCCGAGTCTGATTCGGCCACCAGGTAATCAAACGGCCGGTCCAAATGCGGCAAACCCAGAAGCGGCAAGACACGCGCAACAGGGTTGTCCGTGGCGAGCGTCTTAGGCATGCCCCACATCGTAGCTTGACCCCTGGACACCACCGACGCATACTCAATGCAGCTGTGTGCAGTGCGCATTCAGTTGCGCGCTGACTGTCTCTACCCTGTTGTGCCCCGGAACATGATGAAACGCTCTCTATTCTCCGTGCTTGCGGCTGCCGTCTGTGTAGTTCCCCTAGCGGCGCCTGCCGCCCCCGCAGCGGCTGACCCGAGCTCTGCTGACCCCGCGCTCACGCTCGACACCGAGACGCTGCAAACACCGTCGATGAGCGTCGTGCCAGAGCCATCCGGCGAGGCCATGCCGAAGCTCGATGTCCCGTCGGAGGACTGCTCCGACTGCGTGGCGGTCACGTTTGATGACGGCCCTTCCGACGAGACCGTCCGCCTGCTCAACATTCTGCGCGACATGGACGCCAAGGCCAGCTTCTTTGTCATCGGGACGGGTGCCGAACTACGACCCGGCATATTGCGCCGCATGCTCAACGACAAGCACACCATCGCCAACCACTCGCGCAACCACCCGCCGCTGTCCACGCTCGCCGACGCTGGCATTATGAACGAGCTCGACGTGACCAACGCCGACATCAAGGATGCCGTGTTCTGGGGTCCGCGCTGGCTGCGCCCGCCCTATGGCGACATGGACGCCCGTGTGGCCTCCATCGCCGGCAGCCGCGGTCTCTCGCTGGCAATGTGGGATGTGGACACCAACGACTGGCAGCACCACAACGCAGCAACGTCGTGCGATATCGCCGTCGGTCAATCCCAGCCTGGCTCGATCATTCTGCTGCACGACATCCACACAGAAAGCGTCGACGCCGTCCCGTGCATCATTGACGGGCTGCGCGCGAAAGGCCTGCGCCCTGTCAGCCTCGACGAGATGATTCCCGAGCCGGAAGCCGGCAGGACCTACACCAACAAATTCACCCCCGCGTCTTAGGCACCTTCACGCCCGGCCCCCGGCAGCGCCTAGAGTGTGAGGCCATGGACGAAGAGAGAACTGGCTGGACTAAAGCGACCCCCTACATCGTGATGGCCGCCTACGTGGTGGGGCCGCTCGTGCTCATTCCCCTCGGCAGCGTCGCGCTCGTCATTGCGTTCATCTTCGCCACCGCCGCCATCGCCGGGCTTATCGACGGCTACACCCACCGGTTCACGTGGTCGCTGCCCTTCTTCACCGGCGCGGGCTTCGCCATCGCCAAGATCCTCTACTTCAACGACGGGACCTTCATATACGCGTTCGGGTGTTTCCTCCTCACCGCGGCGGCTGCGGCGATTGGCGCGACGCTGTCACCAAAGGCGCCTGCGCGCCCCGAGGAGGCTTAACCCATGGAAACGTGGAGTTTGCGCCACCCCGAATACGGCCTCATTGAGGTCCGCGCCGGTTTCGACCAGGAGTTCCGGGACATCCACTCCGATTGGCCCAGCAGCAGTGACGACGAAAAGAGCGGCGGCACGCAGCTCACCGCAGACTCGTCGCTCGTTGAGCGCGCCCAATCGAGGTTCCGCAATCCGCGCACCCGCGTCGAAGTGCTTGTCGACGGCCGCCCCCAACACCGCTTCGAGCAACTCGAATCCGACCGCTTTCACCTATTCGTCCGCGCTCCCTCCCAAGGCGCGCCAGACGAACTGCGCCCCATGGCGACCCTCGGTGTCGACCGCAGCAAACCCAACCTGAAGGTCGTCGTGAGCCCCTTCAGGGAGATCCTCCAGATCGACTTCCGCGAAGGCGACACAGTTGTGGAGTTCGATCCGCCGCCGGGGAGTCGGGGTGAGAAACGTCGTCAAGCGATGGAGTCGAGCGACCTGAAGCGCACCGCAATCCCTATCCTCGAGGGGCTGGGCAAAGGTGGCTGGGCTCTGCTGATCCTGCTGCTCGGGCCGCTGCTGGCGCGGCTGCTTCCGGACTGGGAGATACCAGACATCACCCTACCTTCGCCGCCGCAGATGGATCTGCCGGTGCCGAACCTGCCACAGATGAACCTGCCGACCTTTGACTTCTCCCTGGATATCCCGGACCTGCCGGAGCTGCCCGAATGGGTGAAAGTGGTCATCGAGCACAGCAATATTTGGCTGCCGATTGTCGTCGGCATCGTGGTGGGCATTGTCGCGTTGCGCAACCACCGGAAATCGGAGGCGCAGAAGCGGCAATGGGGCGAAACCCGCGACGAGCGCGAACCGCGCGACTAGATTCCTGCGGCGGCCTTCAGGTCGTCGACCTTGTCCAGCGCCTCCCACGGGAAGTCCACGTCGGTGCGGCCGAAGTGGCCATACGCCGCCGTCGGCGCGTAGATCGGGCGCAGCAGGTCGAGCTCGCGGATGATCGCCGCGGGGCGCAGGTCGAAGACCTTTTCCACAGCCTGCTGAATAGACTCACTGGTCTGTCCGTCGGCAGCGGTGCCGAAGGTCTCCACATACAGACCCACCGGCGTCGCCCGGCCGATCGCGTAGGCGACCTGGACCTCGACGCGTTTGGCCAGGCCTGCGGCGACGATGTTCTTGGCCACCCAGCGCATCGCATACGCTGCCGAACGGTCCACCTTTGACGGGTCCTTGCCGGAGAACGCGCCGCCGCCGTGGCGGGCCATGCCACCGTAGGTGTCCACGATGATCTTTCGGCCGGTCAGCCCAGCATCCCCCATCGGCCCGCCGAGCACGAAGGATCCCGACGGGTTGACCAGCAGCTTCGTCTCGTCGGTTAAGAAGTCTTCCAGGCCCGCTTCGCGGAGGACGTGCTCGAGGACGTGGGTGCGCAGTGCGTCGACAAGCTCCTGGCCCGTGAAGTCCGGATCGTGCTGCGTAGAGATGACCACAGTGTCCAGGTAGACGGGTGTGTCACCGTCGTAGGCGTAGGTGACCTGCGTCTTGCCGTCCGGGCGCAAGCCGCGCACAATGCCGTCCTTGCGCACCTGCGTCAGGCGGCGCGACAGGCGGTGGGCCGTGGAGATCGGCAGCGGCATGAACTCGGGCGTCTCGTCGGTGGCGTAGCCGAACATGAGGCCCTGGTCGCCGGCACCGGCCTTGTCCTCCGCCTCGGTCGACTCGTTGGAGCGGACTTCGAGCGAATCTGTCACGCCGTCGGAAATTTCCGCGGACTGGTCGCCGATCGCGATGTTCACACCGCACGTGCGACCGTCGAATCCGACCTCCGAAGAGGTGAATCCGATCTCGACGAGCTTGTCGCGCACCAGCTTCGCAATGTTCGAGTAGGCCTGGGTGGTCACCTCGCCCACCACGTGCACCTGGCCGGTGGTCACGAGCGTTTCCACCGCCACACGCGAATGCGGATCCTGGGCGAGCATGTCGTCGAGGATGGTGTCAGAAATGGCGTCACAAATCTTGTCCGGGTGGCCCTCGGTCACGGACTCGCTGGTGAAAAGGCGGTGGAAAGTCATGGTGCCCAAGAATAGACCAAGCGGTCTAATTGGGCAACAGCTTCTCTATCGCGTCCCAAATACCGGCCGCCACCTCGTGCTTTGTGCCGTCGGCGACCTCCTCAACGCCGCCGTCCTTCGACAGCAGCCAGCCGCTGTTGCGCTTCTCACCGAACACTTTGCCGCCACTGACGTCATTGACCATGAGCATGTCCGCGCCCTTGCGCGCGAGTTTCGCCTTGCCGTGCTCGAGCGGGGTGTCTGTCTCCGCCGCGAATCCCACGATCGTCGCAGGCACGTGCTTGTCGACGAGCCCCTTCAAAATGTCCGGGTTCTCCACCAACTTCACGGTGCTGAGCGAGTCGTCCGCCTGGCCCTTCTTCAGCTTGCTGGTCGCCTCTTCCTCTGGGCGGTAATCGGCAACGGCGGCGGCCATGATGACGATGTCTGCGCCTTCCGCCGCGTCATTGACCGCCTGTTCCATGTCACGGGTGGAGCGCACCCTGACGATGTTCGCGCCCGGTGGGGTGAACAGCTCATCCGTGGCACCGGCGACGATCGTGACGTCCGCCCCACGGTGTACAGCGATGTCCGCGAGCGCAAACCCCTGGCGCCCCGAGGACCGGTTACCGATGAAGCGCACGGGATCAATATTCTCCTGCGTCCCGCCGGCGCTGATGACGACCTTCTTGCCCTCCAGCGAGCGCTCAAACCGCCCCCGCTTGACGACGGTGCGCGCCATCTCCGCAATCTGCTCCGCCTCCAACATGCGACCCGCACCAGTGTCCGTGCCCGTCAGCCGGCCGTGGGCGGGTTCGAGCACGATCACGCCGCGGCGGCGCAGCGTCGCAACGTTGTCGCGCGTAGCCGGGTTCTCCCACATCTCCGTGTGCATTGCCGGGGCGAGCACCACCGGACACGTGGCGACGAGCACTGTTGCCGTTAACAGATCATCCGCCCTGCCTGCTGCGATGCGCGCGATGGTGTCCGCTGTCGCCGGCGCGATGACAATGAGGTCGGCCTCCTTACCCACGCGGACGTGCTGGACCTCATCCACCTTCGCGAACACGCCTGTATCCACCGGGTTGCCCGAAAGAGCCTCGAACGTTGCGGCGCCGACGAAGCTCAGCGCGGCCGGGGTAGGCACGACGCGCACGCTATGCCCCGCTTCGGTGAACTCGCGGACGAGGTGGCACGCCTTATAGGCCGCAATGCCTCCGGCAACACCAACGACGACATTAAGGGGCGTGTGCTCGGAGATCATCTCTGCAGACTGGTCGCTCATGTGGTCCGAGCTTACCTGCAGTAGCGGCCATAATCTGGTCGCTCCTCCCGCACTGCCCGGCCGCAACTATCCGCCTGGCCACAGCCCGGTCGCGGCTATCTGCGCGGTTCGCGCACCCACGCGCCGATCACGCCCGGCACCACTTCGGGTGCCTCGCCGAGCAGCGCCTTGAGGTTGCCTTCGCGCTCGACAGCAGACGTGACCGCCTGCACCCGGCCCTTCTTGCCCTTCCGGCCGCGGTTGGCTCCACCGCCGTAGGCCCCCGGCACACCCGCAGCACCACCACGTGCTGCTTGGTTGCCCTGACCGCCAATGAAGGTGTTCGACCCCGCGCCGCCAGCACCCGCACCTGCTCCTGCGCCCGGTCCAGCGCCCACACCGGGACCAAGACCTCCCGCTCCGGCACCCGCACCTGCTCCCAGGGCTCCCGCACCGGAGCCCGATCCGGCACCAAGCCCGCCTGCGCCTGCTCCGGCTCCAAAGCCGCCAGTGCCGAAGCCGCCAGCACCCATGCGGCCGAGTCCACCTGTCCCCCGGGCTCCGCCAGTGCCTGCTCCTGTGCCGGCCCCCGCGCCAGCGAACGGCACGCCACCAAAGCCTGACGCAGCAGCTGCCGGCCCGCCGCCGGCACGGCCCGGATTCCCCATCGGTGCCACTGCCAAGCCAGGCCCGCCACCAGTCATTGCGCCACCGACTGGTGCCGACAAGCTACCCGGCAAAGAAGCCCCAGCGCCCGCCGGCAGAGGCGGAAGTGAAGGCGCTGCCGCACTCGCCGCCTGGGTCGGAGTCGCACCGGCAGCGATAGATTGCAACATGTCGGGGTTGGGGCGGCCGACTTGAGAGATGACCTCGGCTGGCGTTGTAGCACGGGCAAGTTCACCGTAGCCGGCGTCCGCAAACGCGTCCTGCATCACCTTGGGCAGCGGAATCGACTCGAAAGCACGACCGGCCTGAACGTCCGGCGCCGTCACCCCGGAACCGCCACCGCTTGGAGAATCCAAAGGCAAGAGCAGTTGCGTAAAGCTGGGGGTTACCGGCACCAATTCGGCCGTCAGTTTCGGGGAGAATGTTTCAAGAAACGTCTCTTCGAACGCCTTTGCCAGGCCTGGACTCCCTGACGCCCTCATCACCGCTAACGCCGACGCCGTTTGAAGTGAATTGGATTCCGTCACAAGAACAAGGTCTGCAGTATGCGAAGCCAATATCCCCGCCCTGGCCGAATACGCGGTGCCGGCGATTTCCACCGAACTGAGATGAGACATGGCACGCTGGATTGCGGGAGTCTCCGACGACGATGCCAGCAGACTGAGCGCCTGCGGAATAGCGCTCACAGCGTCCCCGACGGATGTGGCTGTACCGAGCCAGTTCTCCGAGATACCCGTCATCGAACCAACATCCGTCGCGATGAGCTGGCCAAATAGGGTCTCCAGACTGAAGGGACGTCCAGCAAAAGGGTTCAAAGCCGCGAACAGGCTCGTAGTCGGCTTAGCAACGGTGAGCGAATCGATCTTCTCCTCCGTGCGCGCACGCGCTGCACCGCCATCGACCTGGTCGAACGCAGTGGCGTTCATTAAGTCCATGTTTCGAAACGCAGCCGAGTTGAACCGCAATATGTCCGCAGCGTTTTTAAGGAGCTCAGCCAAAGCCTTAGTAGCCTCCGGCTCACTGACGGAACTGATTGCGTTGTGCATCGAACCAGCATGATCAAGTCCCGAAACCTGCGAATATGCTGCCGCTCCTCCGAAAGACGAAAACCTCGTATCTTTAGCCAATGATCGGCTCGCATTTTTCAATGTTTCGGCTGCTGACTCGATCGAGGCTACATCAACAACAACATTCATGATTCCTCCCCCTGTAGATCCATCTAGATCTCGTATAAGTGATCGAGAACGGTCACTGCCTCATTGCAAAGCTCCTCAAAAGTGACCGAGCCTTCAAACCGTCCTGCTAGAACCGAGAATTGCCCCCGTACGGTATCTACGGCTGCGATACAAGACTCTTCCTCGTCGTCGAATCCGCGGTACGTGACAGCGTCGTCTACGACATCAGACATGTCGACTGATACCCGTTCCGCACCTGCGACAATTTCATCCTTCGTTGAAGATGCGGTTGCGACCAAGTAGATAAGGTTTGGATCGCCCCCTTCTAGTGCGCAACCCCAACCACCGTTGTGGATCAAGTAGCGGCTTTGCCCCGTTGATTCGAATCCGATTTGTGCAAATTCTTCAGCGGAAATCTCTTGGCAGGGGTCAAAGAGGTTATCTTTGATGTCTTCGTAAACGAAGTCCCCTAGCTCAAGAGTTCCGCTCCGGAAGTGGAACGCTGGGCGTTCCACTTCCGGTTCCCCTGTGGCCGGTAAACCGCCCTCGGTCTGGTTGTCTCCCTGGGCTGGTATGCCCAAGTTCTGAACTTCCAAACCGCAGCCAGCTAGAGTTAGCGCCAACATAACCCCAATGACGATGGAGAACCCCCGATCTCTCATTTCCCCCGTCCTTTCCCAGCGCGGCGGATCATCGTCGGTTAGTGCTGACTCTGGCTAGCTACCACCTCGGTGTTCAGACCCCTAGACCTAACCTTGGTGGTGAAAATGATCTTATCCGGTGCCGCAGGATGCGCGACCGGAAGCGCTCTGCATACAAATTTGATTGCTCAGGCAACCATCAGCTAATGGCAGGTGGGAACGCGTGTCGCATAACGGAAAACTCATCAAAACAAACAAAATCGGCGGCACCCCCAAATTAGGGTAACCAGCGTCTTGATTCGACATTTACGCTGGCTAGATGCACTTTCCGGGCGTAGAAGGAAGCTGCAACCTGCGATCCCTAACACCGTTTGCGTTGCACACTGTAGTGCGCAACGCACGCTTTACCGGGTCTTGAGGCGTCGTTAGCCTGAGAAACATGAACTTCACTTCGCTAATACAAGCTGTGGCAGAGGCACCGTTAGACGCCTTGTCGGGCTTCGACCGGTCTGCCGCGCTCGCTGCGGGCTTGTCCCCCGCGCGCGTTGGCGAATGGCAACTCGTCCACAGTGCGTACTTCGGGCCCACGCACTCGACTCAAGCGGCCCGGGATCAACGTGACGCGGCTTCGGCGGCCCGCGAGGCTGCGATTAGCCTCGACATGCTTGCCGTGATTGAACGCAGCATCAGCCATCTTGAGTCGGACGCGCAGCGCGCGGAGTTTAGGGGGCGGTTGCTTAAAGCGTCGACAAGCGTGACGACGTGCCAGGCGCTCCACCGCCTCGCCAGAAGCATCGTCCCAGCCAGAAAGCCGAGCCCGGGCAAGTCCGTCCGCGTCAGCGCGTCATGCAACGGACTGCGCACCGCGGTCATCACCGCATGCGAGCACGTCATGGCCGACCTCGAAGCCGCGCTACGAGCAGATATCGACGCCGGCCACCCCGCCGGGCCCCAGATGGCCGCCGCCTTCGAGCAGCTCATGCGCAGCGGTGCGGGTGTTCCTCACGCAGCGCCCAGGCCGGTGATTCTCGTGCCTGCACCGGAGCTGTCACGCATCATCGCAGGTGAAGGGGATGAGATCGTCCTTGGGTTGACCGACGGCACCACGATCACCGGCGCCGATTTCCTGGCCTCGTACTTCGCCAACGGCGTGCACGGCCTCGAAGTCGCCTTGTTCCACCCCACGGAGGGCCCGGTCAACCTTTACCGCAGCCGCCGCTTCGCCAGCCCGAAGCAACGCACGTTGGCCAAGGCGACGCAACCCATCTGCGCGAGCCCGGATTGCCGCATGCCGGCTGAGCACTGCGAGATCCACCATGTTGACCCGTGGAAGAACGGCGGGCCCACCAACATGAACAACCTCACCGTTTTGTGCAGCTACCACAATCGCATTAACGACGATGACGACCACATCCACAAACGCGGCCGCATCGCCATCAATAACGGGCGCCCCACCTGGGTCTCTCCGACCGGTCACCCGCGGGCGAACAAACGCCACCCGTACGGCGCGATGACGACCCTCTTTGGCGACTCGCCAACGCCAAAGGCGCGAGCCGGCCAGGCGATAGCTAGTTAAACACCTTTACGTATGACCCGGACCGCGCAGCGGCCACCGGGCAATCCGGCGCGCCCGAAAACAGCCGAAATAGTAAAAGGCGCGGGCTCCGACGTTGTTCGTCGATGAGCTCGCGCAATAAAACGTGGGTGCTTACTGGCCCTCTTCGTGCTCCAGCAAGCCTGCTTCGATCTCGCGGAGAGCGATGGACAGCGGCTTCTCACCCTGTTGCGGGGTGACCAGCGGGCCGATGAACTCGAACACGCCCTCGTCCTGCTCCTGGTAGTAGCTGTTGATCTGGCGGGCGCGCTTAGCGGCGAAGATCACCAGGGCATACTTGGAGGAGACCTTGGTCAGCAGTTCGTCGATAGGCGGGGCGGTGATGCCTTCGGGCGCGTCGTATACGTGCTCGTTGACTTCTGCATTAGCTAGGTCGTTGGTCATGCTCACACCTATTCGTTGTTCGGACGGCGGACGCTCAAGAGAATATCATTGATCTCTTGGACCGCGTCATCCAGGTCGTTGTTGATAATGACGTCGTCGAACTCGTCTTGGGCGGCGAGCTCGGCGCGGGCCGTTTCAAGTCGACGCGCAATGACGTCGTCGGACTCGGTTGCGCGGCCGGTAAGACGCTCGACAAGCACCTCCCAAGACGGGGGCGCCAGGAAGACGGTCACTGCCTCCGGCATGATCGCCTTGATGTTGCGGGCGCCTTCCAGGTCGACTTCAACGAGAACCGGCCGGCCAGCCGCCAGCGCCTCGCGCACGGGCTGGGCCGGAGTTCCGGATCGCTGCAGGCCGCCGTGAATCTCAGCCCACTCGAGCATCTCGCCGGAGTCGATGCGGTTCTGGAACGCCTCCCGGGTGACAAAGAAGTAGTCCTTGCCGTCCACTTCCCCGGGCCGCGGGTCGCGGGTGGTCATGGAAACGGAGAAATATAGGTCCTCGACAGCCTCGCGCAGCCGCCGCACGATGGTTGACTTACCAACGGCGGAAGGGCCAGCCAAAACTACCAGCCGGCCCTTCCCGTTCACGTTTGTCACGGACTGTGCCTTAAGCGTCGAAGCCGAAGCGTTCGAGCAGAGCGCGGCGCTGACGGTCACCGAGGCCGCGCAGACGGCGGGTCTGGGCGATCTCGAGTTCCTCCATGATCTCGCGAGCCTTGACCTTGCCCACCTTCGGCATTGCCTCGAGGAGTGCGGAGACCTTGGTCTTGCCGATGATCTCGTCGGACTCAGCCTTGTCCAGGACTTGCTTGAGGTCGGTGTCGCCGCGCTTGAGGGATGCCTTGAGCTCGGCGCGCTGCTTGCGTGCCTCGGCAGCCTTAGCGAGTGCTTCCTGGCGCTGTTCCGGGGTCAGTTCGGGAAGGGCCACTGGGTTCCTCCATGTCTATTGGGGTCTGTTGGGTCTGGTGAAAACGGACCAGGGATGATCCTGTCCAACGCCGACGCATCGAATTACATCGCTGCAATCCGCCGACTTCGGGCAAGTGTATCACTGGGAATTTTCTGACGCGATCGACACGACTGCATTTTGCCATGTCAGCGCATGTGGCCGCGTCAACGCCTATAACCTACCAGCAGTTTTAGTTGAGCTGTTAACTAGGGTCGCCACTACGCGCGCCCCACCAGCGCTTTCGCACGTTTTCGCAGTTCAGAGGTGTCGGGTCCGGCGCTGAGAACCGAGCGGGAAACGTTGGGAAAGGCCAGGTTATCGCCGGCGATGCGGGTGACGTCGTCAAGCGTTGCGCCCTGCGCGCCGACGCCGGGCATGAGCACGGGAGCATTGAGTCCGTCAAGCACGGGAGGCTTTGCGACGGTCGCACCCACCACCACCCCGACGTGCCCGATGCGCATACCGCGGTTGTAGTCGGCGCACTCATCGACCATGGTTTGCGCGAGCGTCGTGCCGGTGCCGGACAGCGTTTGCGACTGCAGAGCTTCGGCTTCCGGATTCGAGTTCGCCGCCATGATGAACACGCCCCGGCCTTCACGCCCCGCCATCTCAATCGCTGGTTCGAGCGATCCGACACCGAGGTACGGGGTGAGTGTCACCGCGTCGGCCCGCAGCGGCGAGCGGTCGTCGAGCCAGGCGTAGGCGTAGCCCTCCATCGTCGAGCCAATGTCGCCGCGTTTCGCGTCGGCGCAGCTCAAGCTCTCGCTTTCGCGGATCTGCTCCAACGTCTCCTCGAGCACCGCGAACCCCGCGGCGCCGAAGCGCTCGAAAAAGGCGACTTGCGGCTTGATCAACGCGACGTGGCCGACGAAGGCGTCCACGCACCGGCGCGAGAACTCTCGCAGGCCGTCGACGTCGCAGCTCAAGCCCCAGTCACGCAGGAGCGACTCGTGCGGGTCGATGCCGACGCAGAGCCGACCGAAGTCGTCGCCTGCCGCGGCGAGCCGCTCACCAAAAGGTGCGCGCGCCACTACTTCGCCTCCGTAGTTGCGGGGGTGTGCTCGAGTTCTTGCAGGCTGGTCACGGTAATCTCGTTGGCGCGCAGAGCTTCGATGCCCTGGACCGCAGCGACGATGCCCTGCACGTTTGTCATCAGCGGCACGTTGCTGGTCACGGCGGCTGCGCGGATCTCGTAGCCGTCCTGGCGGGCGCTGCCGGAGCCGGCAGGGGTGTTGAGGATCATGTCGATCTCACCGTCGTAAATCCGGTCGACGATCGACTTGCCGTCGGCACCGTCACGCACCTCGGAGGCCTTCAGCGCGGTCTCGCAGTCAATCCCGTTGCGGCGCAGCATCTGGGCGGTACCGCCGGTGGCCACGATCCGGAAGCCCATCGTGAACAGGCGCTGGATGGGGAAGATCACCGCACGCTTGTCGCGGTTGGCCACCGACACAAACACCGTGCCCTCCTTCGGCAGCGCGCCGAAAGCAGCCGCCTCGGCCTTGGCGTAGGCCACACCGAAGCTGGGTGCCAGGCCCATGACCTCACCGGTGGACTTCATCTCCGGGCCAAGAGTGGTGTCCATGACCTTGCCCTCTGGGCTGCGGAATCGGGTGAACGGCAAGACTGCTTCCTTGACTGCGATCGGGTGCTCGAGTGGCAAGGACCCGCCGTCGTAGGTGCGGGGAAGCAGACCTTCGTCGATAAGCTCAGCGATGGTGGAGCCCATCATGATGCGCGAGGCAGCCTTCGCCATGTGCACGCCGGTCGCCTTGGAGACGAACGGGACCGTGCGCGACGCACGCGGGTTGGCCTCAATCACGTAGAGAATGTCGTCCTTCAGAGCGAACTGCACATTCATCAGACCCTTGACACCGATGCCTTCGGCGAGTGCGACGGCGGAGCGGCGGACCTTCTCAATGTCCTCCGGGCCGATCGTCATCGGCGGCAGCGCGCAGGCGGAGTCGCCGGAGTGAATGCCGGCTTCCTCAATGTGCTCCATGACGCCGCCGAGGTAAATGTCGGTGCCGTCGGACAGTACGTCGACGTCGATCTCGATCGCGCCCTCCAGGAAGCGGTCCACCAGCACCGGGTGATCCGGGGTCAGCTCAGTGGCACGGTTGATGTAGTCCTCCAGGCTGGCCTCGTCGTACACGATTTCCATGCCGCGGCCGCCGAGCACGTAGGACGGACGGACCAGCACCGGGTAACCGATCGACCCAGCCACCGTACGCGCCTCCTCGAAGGAGGTCGCGGTGCCGAACGCCGGGGCGGGCAGCTTGCCGGCCTCGAGCACCTTGCCGAATTCGCCACGGTCTTCGGCCAGGTTGATGGCTTCGGGGGTAGTGCCCACGACCGGGACGCCGGCGGCGGCAAGCTTCTGCGCAAGGCCGAGCGGGGTCTGGCCACCGAGCTGAACAATCACGCCGGCGACAGTGCCGCTTTCCCGCTCCGCGCGGTAGATCTCCATGACGTCCTCGAACGTCAACGGTTCGAAGTAGAGGCGGTCGGCGGTGTCATAGTCCGTGGACACGGTCTCCGGGTTGCAGTTGACCATGACCGTTTCGTAGCCGACGCGCGAGAGCTCTAGTGCTGCGTGAACGCAGGAATAGTCGAACTCGATGCCCTGGCCAATGCGGTTCGGGCCGGAGCCCAAGATGATGACCTTCTCGCGGGAATTGTCGCCAGCGCCCGCGCCAGAAGACGAGACTTCGGACTCGGCGTTCGGGTCGTACTCGTACGCGGAGTAGAGGTACGGCGTCTGCGCCTCGAACTCGCCGGCGCAGGTGTCCACGGTCTTGTACACGGGGTGGACGCCCAGGGACCAGCGCAGGGAGCGCACGCCGTCTTCGCCGGCGAGCTCCGGGCGCAGGGCTGCGATCTGAGCGTCGGACAGCCCGTAGACCTTGGCCTCGCGCAGCAGCTCAGCGTCGAGCACGGGGGCGTCGATAAGCGTCTGCCGGAAGTCGACGAGCGCCTTGAGCTCGGCGAGGAACCACGGGTCGATGCTGGATGCTTCGTAGACCTGGTCGATGGAGGCGCCAAGCCGCAGCGCGAGTTCTGCGTCATAAAGGCGCTTATCGGTGGGCACGCGCAGGTCATCGAGCACCGCAGCGAGGTCGTTTTCGCGGCCTTCGGCGAAGTAAGCATCCGGGCGCGTCCAGAAACCGTTCGGCTTGTCCTCCATGGAGCGCATGACTTTGTTCAGGCCCTGGATGTAGTTGCGGCCGATGCCCATGGCCTCGCCGACTGCCTTCATGGAGGTGCCCAGCGTGTCATCGGCGCCGGGGAATTTCTCGAAGGCGAAACGCGGCATCTTCACGATCACGTAGTCGAGCGCCGGCTCGAACGCGGCCGGGGTGACGCCGGTGATGTCATTGGTGATCTCGTCGAGCGTGTAGCCGATGGCGAGCTTGGAGGCGATCTTCGCAATCGGGAAACCGGTCGCCTTTGACGCCAATGCCGAAGAACGGGACACACGCGGGTTCATCTCGATGGTGATGATGCGCCCGTCGACCGGGTTGACCGCGAACTGGATGTTGCAGCCGCCGGTATCCACGCCGACTTCGCGGATGATCGCGATGCCTTGGTCGCGCATCGTCTGGTACTCGCGGTCCGTCAACGTCAGCGCTGGAGCGACGGTGACAGAGTCGCCCGTGTGCACGCCGAGCGCGTCGACGTTCTCGATCGACGCGATGACCACAACGTTGTCATCGCCGTCGCGCATGAGCTCCAGCTCGAATTCTTTCCAGCCAAGGATGGACTCCTCGATCAAGACGTTCGCTTCCGGGGATGCTTCCAACCCGTCGCCGGCGATGCGCTCGAGGTCCTCCATGGTGAACGCCAGGCCAGAGCCGAGGCCGCCCATGGTGAACGACGGGCGGACGACGACGGGTAGACCCAGCTCAGCGACAGTGTCGCGGACCTCGTCCATGTTGAAGCAGACTCGGGAGCGCGCGGACTCACCGCCGATCTTCTCCACGATGTCCTTGAACATCTGGCGGTCTTCGCCGCGTTCGATCGCATCGATGTTGGCACCGATAAGCTCCACGCCGTGCTTGTCCAGGATGCCCTGGCGGTCCAGTTGAATCGCGGCGTTGAGCGCCGTCTGGCCGCCGAGAGTCGCGAGAATCGCGTCGACGGGGTTGGCCTGTTCCGCCTCACGGGCGAGGATCATGTCGATGTATTCCGGCGTGATCGGCTCGACGTAGGTGTGGTCGGCGAACTCCGGGTCGGTCATGATCGTCGCCGGGTTGGAGTTGATCAGGGTGACGCGCAGGCCTTCTTCTTTGAGCACGCGGCAAGCCTGGGTGCCGGAGTAGTCGAATTCGCAGGCTTGGCCGATGACGATCGGACCGGAGCCGATGACCAGGACGTGGTTGATGTCTTCGCGTTTCATTTAAGCATCCTTCCCATTGGCCGAGTGGTTCTCCATCAGGCCGATGAACTGGTCAAAAAGCGGGTTTGCGTCGTGCGGCCCGGCTGCGGACTCGGGGTGGTACTGCACGGAGTAGGCCATGCCGGTTTCCAGGGCGACACCTTCGACGACATCGTCGTTCAAGCAGGTGTGGGTGACCACGGCAGGGCCGAAGTCAGTGTCGAAGGTGCGGCTGTCCTTGACATCGTCTGCTGTGAATCCGTCCGGCATCTGCAAGGCAAAGCCGTGGTTCTGCGAGGTGATGTCGATCTTGCCGGTGACGTGGTTTTTCACCGGGATGTTCACACCCCGGTGGCCGAATTTGAGCTTGTAGGTCTCCAGTCCCAGCGCGCGGCCGAGGATCTGGTTGCCGAAGCAGATGCCGAACAGTGGAATGCCTTTCTCGATGACGCCGCGCGTGACGTCGACCATCGTGTCGGCAGTTGCCGGGTCGCCCGGGCCGTTGGAAATGAACACGCCGTCGGGGTTGTGGCCAAGTACCTCGTCGACCGGCGTGTTGGCCGGCACGACGACAGTCTCGATCCCGCGCTGCGCGAAATGCCGCGGCGTGGCGGTCTTAATTCCCATGTCATAGGCGACAACTGTGAAGCGCTTCTCCCCCTCCGCTGGGATGACATAGGTCTCGTCGGTGGAAACTTCGCCGGCGAGGTCGGCGCCTTCCATCGATGGTTGCTCGTTCACGCGCGCGACAAGCTTATCGACGGACTCACCTGCCTCCTCACCAAGGAAGATCCCAGCAGCAATCGAGCCGTAGTTGCGCAGGTGGCGCACCAGAGTGCGGGTATCCACACCGTAGATGCCGGGGATGTTCTGGGACTTCATCTCGTCGTCGAGGCTGCGTTGCGCGCGCCAGTTGCTCACGGTGCGCGACAGGTCACGGATGACCAAGCCGGCGACCCAGATCCGGTTGTCGTGGGATTCGTTGTCCTCGTCGTTCCAGCCGGTGTTGCCGATCTGCGGGGCGGCTGCCACGACAATCTGGCGGTGGTACGACGGGTCGGTCATGGTCTCTTGGTAGCCGGTCATGGCCGTGGTGAACACGGCTTCGCCGAAGACCGGGTTTGCGGCGTCGCTGGCACCGAAGGCGAAACCGGGGAAGGTCTTTCCGTCGGCAAGGACCAGCACGGCCGGGATGCGGGTGGTGCTCATTGTAGTGCTCCTTTTGTCTCTTGAGTGCTGGTTAGCGCAGGAATGTCGGGGTGCCGCGGAGGATGGTGGCGCTCACGCAGGCGTTGAAGTTCATGTTCTCGTAGGGGGTGTTGTTCGCCTTCGAGGCCATGTCCGCGCCGTGCGCGGTCCATCCGGCGTCCGGGTCGACGAGCGTCAGGTTCGCCGGCTCCCCAACCGCAATGGGGCGGCCCTGGTCGGATAGGCCGAGAATTTCGGCGGGCCGCTCGCTCATGACGCGCGCGACAAAGCGCCAGTCAGCCAGGCCCGACTCGACAAATACATGCGCCACAATGCTTAACGACGTCTCCAGCCCGAGCATCCCCGGCTTCGCGTGCTCGAATTCCACGCACTTGTCTTCGGAGCCGTGGGGGGCGTGGTCGGTAGCGATGACGTCGATGGTGCCGTCGAGAAGCGCGTCGCGCAGCGCGATGGTGTCGCGGTGTTCGCGCAGCGGCGGATTGACGCGGAAGAGGCCGTCGTAGGTTTCCAGCTTGGCGTCGGTGAGCAGCAGGTGGTGCGGTGTGACCTCGGCGGTGGCCTCGATCCCCTGTTCCTTAGCCCAGCGCAGCAGCGCCACGGTGCCCTCGGTGGAGGCGTGGCAGATGTGGTAGCGGCCGCCGTAGTCGCGGGTCATGATGAGATCGCGTGCGACAATGGACTCTTCGGCCACACGCGGCCAACCGCGCAGGCCGAGGCGGGCGGCGTTGGCGCCTTCGTGTGCACTGGCGCCCTCGGTCATTCGGTGGTCTTCAGCGTGCTGTGCCAGCACGACGTCGTGAGCCTTGGCGTACTCGATCGCGCGGCGCATCAGCTGCGGGTCGTTGACGCAGCGGCCGTCGTCAGAAAACATGCGGACGTGGTTGCGGGCGAGCAGCCCGATCTCGGTGAGCTGCTTGCCCTCCAGGCCCTGCGTGATGGAGCCGACCGGGTAGACGTCGCACTTACCGTAGGCCTGGCCCTTTTCCCATACCGCTTCGGCGAGGAAAGGCTGGTCAATGACCGGCTGAGTGTTCGCCATGGTGAACACGGCGGTGAAACCGCCCTTGGCGGCGGCATCGGAGCCGGTAGCGATGGTCTCGGTGTCCTCGCGGCCGGGCTCACGCAGGTGCACGTGCATATCGACGAGCCCCGGCAGCAGCACGTGGCCATCAGCGTCGATCGTGTCGGCGGCGTCAAAGCGGGAATCCCCCATCTCCGCGATGACACCGTCGCGGATGAGGATGTTGGTCGTGTCCTCGCCGTAAGGGCGGACGTTGTTGATCGCAAGCGTGGTCATCTAGATCTCCTCTCCGCTCGCCAGCAAGGTGAATAGGACCGCCATGCGGGTGTACACGCCGTTGGTCACCTGGTTCAGAACCACCGCGTTGGGGCGGTCGGCGACGGCGAAGTTGATCTCCATGCCGCGCAGCATCGGGCCGGGGTGCATGATCAGGGCATCACTACCCAGTTTGTCAGCGCGAGCTTCCGACAACCCGTACAAGGTGGCGTATTCGCGGTGGGACGGGAAGAACCCGCCGAGCATGCGCTCCGCCTGAACGCGCAGCATCATCACCACATCGGGCGCGACCCCGTCAGCACCGCCCTCCAACTCGGCATCGAAGTCGTAGCACACCTTGCACGGCCAGGTCTCCACACCGGCCGGCAAGAGCGTCGGCGGGGCGACCAGCACAACCGTCGCGCCAAGCGCCGAGAGCAAGTCCACGTTCGACCGCACCACGCGCGAGTGCAAGCAGTCGCCGACGATGAGCACTTTCTTGCCCTCTAGGTCGCCGATGTGTTGGCGCATCGTCACAGCGTCGAGAAGCGCCTGGGTGGGGTGCTGGTGTTGGCCGTCGCCGGCGTTGATGATGCTCGCATCCGGCACCCACTGGCGCAGCAGATTAGGCGCGCCGGAGGCCGGGTGCCGCATGATGATCGCATCCGCGCCGACCGCCTCGATGGTCAGGGCGGTGTCCTTGAGTGACTCGCCCTTTTTCACCGACGAGCTAGAGGCAGAGACGTTGATGACATCGGCGCTCATCCATTTGCCCGCTGTCTCAAAAGACGAGCGTGTGCGCGTGGAGTTCTCGTAGAACAGCGTGAACACCGTCCGCCCGCGCAGCGTCGGCAGCTTTTTCATCTCGCGGCCGTCGAGGGCTTCGCGGAACCGGTCCGCCTCATCCATCAGGCCGATGATTTCTTCGCGGGACAAGTCCGCGATGCTGATCAGGTGCTTCATCATTCACCGTCCTTGATCAAGGTGACGCCGTCGGAGTCGTCGATCGGCGTGAGGGTGACTTCGACATCCTCACTGCGCGAGGTGGGAATGTTCTTGCCCACGTAATCCGCGCGGATCGGCAGCTCGCGGTGTCCGCGGTCAACAAGCACCGCCAGCTGAATGACCTGCGGTCGCCCGATATCCGCAATGGCATCGAGGGCGGCGCGGATGGTGCGGCCGGAGTACAAGACATCGTCGATAAGCACCACGATCGCGTCGTTGATGTCGACCGGAATGTCGGTGGGCAACAGCGCACGGTGCGGACGTGCCCGCAGATCGTCGCGGTACAGCGTGACATCTAAACTGCCAACCGGGACGGTGACCCCGGCGAACTCTGCGATCGCCGCGGAGATGCGCTTTGCCAGCGGCACTCCCCCCGACGGAATCCCCAGCAAAACAACCGACGGTGCGTCGGGTGCATCAAGCGCTGTTTTCTCGATGATTTGATGCGCGATGCGTGCAATCGTGCGCGACACGTCGTTGGCGTCGAGCAACTGTGTGGCACTCATCGAACCTCCTTCCCCGCCTCTCTGTGCGGAATTTAAAGGATGCGTTTCTGTGTGCGTGTCTAAGCTGGAAACCAGCTCTTGAACGACACCCGCAAGATTATCACTCAAACGCGTAAAGCAGGTTCCCATTGTCGATCACCACCACCCACCTCGTGCCCGCGCCGCTTGAGCGCGTCTGGGAGTGGCATACCCGCCCGGGCGCCGTGCAGCGCCTGACCCCGCCTTTTCTTCCGATGAGCGTTGTCTCCGGCGCTGAATCGCTGCGCGACGGCACCACTGTGCTCAAGCTGCCTGCCGGCCAGAAATGGATCGCGCAACACGTTGCCGAGGAATACATCGAGGGCTCCCAGTTCGTCGACGTGGCAGAGAACACCCCCGTCAAACAGGCGACCCAATGGAAGCACACCCACCTCTTCGAGCAGGCAGACAGCGGCACCCGCATCACCGACACCGTGGACACGCGCGTGCCGGAGGCCATGCTCAAGGCGGCCTTCGCCTACCGCCAACGCCAGCTCGTCGAAGACCTCGCGTTCCAAGACCGGCTCGAGCAGATTGCCGACGTCGCTCCGAAGACGATCGCGATGACCGGCTCGCGCGGGCTCGTCGGTTCCGCCTTGAGTGCGCAGCTGACGACCGCCGGCCACACCGTCGTTCAGCTTGTGCGCGGCGACGCAGAGGAGGGCCAGCGCCACTGGGACATGGAGAACCCGGACGCATCGCTTTTCAGCGGCATCGATGCCGTCATCCACCTTGCCGGCGAGTCCATCATGGGCCGGTTCACCGACACCCATAAATCGAAGATCTATTCCTCGCGCATCGGCCCGACGCGCAAGCTGGCCCAAGCCGCAGCGGACGCCGGTGTGGAGACGTTTGTATCCGCCTCAGCCGTCGGCTTCTACGGCACCAACGCCGGCGACCGCGTCCACACCGAAGCTGACGGCCAGGGCGATGGGTTCCTCGCCGAGGTCGTTGCTGAGTGGGAAGCCGCCACCGACTACGCCCACGACACCGGTGTGCGCACCGTGAACATTCGCACCGGGCTCGTCCTGTCCGGTGAAGGCGGACTGCTGCCGGTGCTGCGCTTCTCCGCGTCGACTGCCCTGTCGGCGCGCTTCGGCGACGGCGACTTCTGGATGTCGTGGGTTGCCATCGACGACCTGACGGACATCTACATCCGCGCGCTTTTCGACGATCAGCTCTCCGGCCCCGTCAACGCCACCGCCCCGAACCCGGTGACGAACGCCGAGATGTCGAAGGCGCTGACCTTGACACTCAACCGCCCCGAGCTGATGGGCATCCCCTCGCTCGGCCCAAAGGTGCTCCTGGGTGAAGAAGGCGCCCGCGAGCTCGCGCTGGCCGACCAGCGCGTTGAGCCGGCAAAATTGAATGAGCTCGGCCACCACTTCCGCTACCCCACCCTGCAGGAAGCACTCGACCACGAACTCGGCAAGGAGGAACTACTGTGACACGACCAACTAATGGTGAAGACGGGGACGTCGATACGCCCCGCGATATCACGGTGAATGACATTGCGGCTGTGCTCGACGCTGAAAACCTCGAGTACCGCATCGAAGAAGCTGACGCTGGCCCCGGCGAACCAACCCGTACGGTGCTGCGCACCGGCTTCGTCAACGCGGCGATGGTGTTCGCCTTCGACGACGGCCGGCTGGTGTTCGAGTCCGTGTGGCGCGGCGAGTTCACCCCGATGGACGCCTCGTCGCTGCTCTTCGCTGTGAACGAGTACAACCAGACGCGTTTCGCGCCGACGCTGCGTTTCTTCCAGAGCGAAGAGAACACCCTGGTCATTACCGGCATCCGTTCGCTGGACGTTTCCCAGGGGCTTTCCGACGATCAGCTCGGGTCCTTCGTGGTCACCTCGATCGACGCGACATTGCAGGCCTTCGACTTCTTGGCTGAATCATTCCCGACCGCTGTGACATGGGAGGAGTAACCGTGAGCGACAACAACGTTTCGACTGTCACTATTGACCGTATTGTGGACGCCGCTGCTCAAGCGGGCATCGGTGTAGAGGCAGACTCCACCGGCCGCGTTGCCCAGGGGCTGCACGAGGACCTGCAAATCATGATCGTGCTGCTGGACTCCGTCTTCATCGCCCGGGCTGACTCCGCCACCGATACCCCCGCCGACACGCCGGAAGCGACGCTGTACCTGGCTGCCAACGAGGTCAATTCGACGTTGGTGGGCGCGCGTGCGATTGTCGGCAACCGGTCCGAGAATCTTATCGTGCGCACCGAGTCCGAAGTGCATTGCGCAGCGGGCATGAACGATCCGCAACTGCGCGCAACTGTCACAGACGCGGTAGACAAGGTGGTCAGCGCGCACAACGCGATGGTTGTCCTCTCCGAGCAGATCGAAGCGGCGCAGGCCGAAGTGGAACAAGCCGAAACCGAGCGCAGCAGCGGAGATTCTGAACTCGAGCAGTAGCACTGAGCGGCGGTCATGTACGCTGAACCTGATCGCGGGAGGAGTGCAGCATGTCGAATCAGTGGAACCAGCCACCCCACGACGGCCGTAATGGCGGATTAGCGTTCGTGATTGGCTTCGGTGTGCTCTTCGCGACCGTTGATGAGTCGACACCGACCTCCACCTCCACGTCCGTGACCACCACGCGCAGTTTTTAGCGCTGTAGCCCCCTGAAGACACATGGCGCTGCACGATGTTGACTTCTTCGAGGTCATGGGGGCTTTCTATGCGCTTGACGCCGACAGCGCGATGGACGAGCTGTCCGCGTATCCACCCAGTTGCTGGACGGGGCTCGCTTACGAGTGGAAGAGCGACAACGCCTCCGAGTATCATCAGTTCATTCAGTACGTCGTCGACGTACTCCCCTCGCACGCGCCGATGGGCTGGGTGTTTTCTCTCGTCGAAGAATATCTGCACCCGATCGTGCACTTGCCCGACGCCGTGGACATCGCCGCGGAGACGCTCGTCCGGTTCTGGAACGCGCACCTGGAGTGCCGGACCGCTGACAATGAGCGTGAACTACGCGACTACCTCCGGCTGCTCGATGACCACCCGGATTCCGAGCGCGTTCCTGACATCGCCCGGCAAATCACGCCCCGGTGACGCGGGCTCTAAGACTCCTCGAGGCGCGTGAGTTCGGTCTCGATATCGAAGTCCGGTTCCGGCCAGGACAAGTCGAGCTCGCGCAATGCGCGTGCCAGCAGAGTTTTGACTACGGTGCGGCAGTAATCCTTGTCGTCGGACGGGATGCAGTACCACGGTGCGACGTCGGTGGAGGTACGCGTCATCGCGATCTCGTAGGCCTTCTGGTACTCGTCCCACAGCTGACGGTCGTCGATGTCGCCAGGGTTGTACTTCCAGTGCTTGTCCTCGCGCTCGAGACGCTTACGCAGGTTCTCCTTCTGGAAGTCCTTGGAGATGTGCGGCATGACCTTGATGATCTTGGTGCCGTTCGCAGCGGCTTCGTTCTCAAAGTCGACGATTGCCTCGTATCGCCGTTCGATCTCTTCAGGCGGGGCCATGTTCTTCACGCGCTGGACCAAGACGTCTTCGTAGTGGGAACGATCGAAGACAGACACCACGCCCGGCTCCGGCAGGTGTGGGCGGATGCGCCACAAGAAATCGTGTTTGCGCTCTTCTTCCGTCGGCTTACCGAAGGCCTTGATGTGCACACCCTGCGGGTCCATCACGTCGCCGACGACGTTGCGGACAATGCCGCCCTTACCGGATGTGTCCATGCCCTGGAGGACGAGCAAGACCGAGCCAGCATTCTCATTACCGGCGCGGCCGTTAGCGTAGAGGCACTCCTGCAGTTCGGCGATTTCTTCGTCGAAGTCGGAGTAGGCGCTGTCGACGTTGCCGTCGGAAAGCCCCGGCGTGGATGCCGGATCGACGGAGGCAATCTCGAAGTCAGGCCCAACGCGGAGGGACTCTGCCTCCTCAATCGTTACTTTGGCCATCGGTGGGCTGCTGCTCCTTCGATGTCTCGGCGGAGGTGGAAGGCTCTTCCGCCTCGGAAGGCACAGCTGGCTCCGCAGCATTAGCGTCGATAAGCGACGTCGCAGCCAAGCCCGTGTTCTCTGTGACTACCGCGGCTTCAGCGGTGTCGGTGAACTGCCCGAACTCGTCTGTTTCCTGGGCGATCTCGGGCGCATTGGACGCGTGTGCCTGGATGATGTCGTCGAGCACGGCGTGGATGTACGGTGACGCATTGTCGCCGGCGTACTCGGTGGACATTTCCATAGCGTTAGCGATGGAAATGGGCGGCTCAACCTCGTCGTTGTAGAGAATCTCCCAGGTGGCCACGCGCAGGATGGCGCGGTCGACGGCGGGGATCCGGTTGAGCTCCCAGTTGTCGGACAGGAAGCGCTCGATCGCGTTGTCGATCTCGTCCAAGGCGGCGGCCGCACCCGCGATGATCTCGCGGGTGTAGTCAGCCACAGGCGCGACGGCGTTCGTGGGATCGCCGGCCAGAGCGGCGCGGTCCTCCACGATCGCCACTGGGTCGACGTCGCGGGTCTCTGCCTCGAAGAGGATGTCCACAGCGCGGCGGCGCGCACGGTAACGGGCGCCGTGACGTTTGTAGTCGGGCATCTTAGTTGTTCACGCGGGAGAGGTACTCGCCGGTGCGGGTGTCCACCTTGACCACGTTGCCGGTCTCGAGGAACAGCGGAACCTGGATCTCAGCGCCGGTTTCCAAGGTGGCCGGCTTGGTGCCGCCGGTGGAGCGGTCGCCCTGCAGGCCCGGGTCGGTGTGCTGAATGCCCAGGTCGACAGAGATCGGCAGTTCGGCGAACAGCGCCTCACCCTCGTGGAAGGAGACCTGCACACGCATGTTTTCCAGCAGGAAGCGGGCGGCGTCGCCGAACTTGTCCTCGGGCAGCTCGTACTGCTCGTAGGTCTTGTCGTCCATGACCACGTAGTTCTGGCCGTCGTTGTACAGGTAGGTCATGTCGCGGCGGTCGACAGTCGCGGTCTCCACCTTGACGCCGGCGTTCCAGGTCTTGTCCACGGTCTTGCCCGTGACCACATCCTTGAGCTTCGTGCGCACGAATGCGGGGCCCTTGCCCGGCTTGACGTGCTGGAACTCGATGATCTGCTGGAGCTTGCCATCAACGTTGAGGACAAGGCCGTTCTTGAAGTCGGCGGTAGTTGCCACGTGAAATCCTCCTTGTGGGGGCCGTCAAAACATGCCCATGCTACACGAACAAGGCTAGATACTAAATGACTGTGAGTTCCTTGGGGAACTCGGTAATGATCCGCGGCGCGCCAGAGGTGATCACCACGGTGTCTTCGATGCGCACGCCGCCCCTATCCGGCACGTAAATGCCCGGTTCGACGGTGAGCGTCATGTTCTCCTCAAGCGTGCCCACACCCTTGACACGCGCGTACGGTGCCTCGTGGACGTCCAGGCCAATGCCGTGGCCGGTGGAATGCACGAAGTGCTCGCCGTATCCGGCATCAGCGATGATGTCGCGGCAGTGCTTATCGACGTCAGCCAGTCCCCTCCCCGGCGTCGCTGCCTTCACCCCGGCCATCTGCGCGTCGAGCACCACCCCATAGATCTCGCGGGAGAAATCTGTGGCGTGGCCGATGCAGAACGTGCGCGTCATGTCGGAATTGAAGCCGCGGTAGTGCGCACCAAAGTCGATGGTGACCAGATCACCGTCCTCAAGCACCCGGTCGCCGGCGCTGTAGTGCGGCAGGGCAGAGTTCGGGCCGGAGGCGACGATGGTGTCGAAGCTAGGTCGTTCTGCCCCACCGAGGCGCATCCGGTATTCGAGGTCGGCAGCAATCTCGCGTTCGGTGCGGCCGGCGCGGAGCTCGCCAGCGTCGATAAGCGCGGTCAGCGCGCCCACCGCAATGTCGGCGGCCTCCGTCAAACGTCGAATCTCAAAGCCGTCTTTGATCAGGCGAATGTCCTCGACGACTCCAGTGACCGGGACGAGTGTCACGCCCTCCGGGCAGACCTTCTGCAGGCGGTTCAACCCGTCGACGGTCATGTGCGCGGCATCGAAGCCCACGCGCCAGCCGTCAGCCACACCGGCGATCAGAGTTTCCGCCGGCGTGGAGACGATCTCTGCCTCAATGTCCGGAACTTCGGCCGCGATCTGCATGGTGTAACGGCCGTCGGTGGCGATCTTGGCGGAGAGGTCCTTGTTCACCAGCAGCGCACCGTTGGAGCCGGAGAAACCGGAGAAATACCGCACGTTGACCGGGTGGGTCAACAAAAACGAGTCAATACGCTGACCAGCCAGTTCCGCCGAGAGTTTGCGGCGGCGGGTCAGGAAACGGGAATCGGCGAAACCCATCATGCCCTCCTCAGGAAGTATTCCAACGCCAGCTCGTAACCGTCAGCCCCCAGGCCAGCGATGACTCCGGTCGCGATTGGCGAGAGGAAGGAATGCTGCCTAAACGGCTCGCGCGCGTGCACATTCGAGATGTGCACCTCGACGAAGCCGGGTCCGTTCTGCAGTTCCACGAGCGCGTCGCGCAGAGCCACGGAGGTGTGGGTGTACCCGCCCGGGTTGATGATGACGGGCCAGTCGTTGTCGGCGGCGTTATGAATCGCGTCGATAAGCACGCCCTCATGATTCGACTGCCGGAAGTAAATCTCGGCACGATCGCCCGCGCGCGTTTTCAGTCGCTCCTCGATATCGGCGAGCGTCACGGAGCCGTAAATCTCGGGCTGCCGCTTGCCAAGACGGTTGAGATTGGGGCCGTTGAGCACGAGTACCTTCATGCCAACTCACTATAGGCTGCGCGCAGCTCCTCCATGGTCGCATCTTCTAGGCGCGTCGTGGCACCAATACCTTCGAGCACGACGAAGCGGATGCGGCCGTCGCGATTCTTCTTGTCGTGCGTCATGCCTTCATATAGTTCCTCGAAGGCATCCTGATCGTACGTGGTGGGCAAACCGACCGATGCGCAGATCCTGCGGTGGCGGTCAACGACCCCTTGATCGATGAGCCCACGGTTGCGCGCCAGCACTGCAACGAAGATCATGCCGACAGCGACAGCGTTGCCGTGGCGCCAGCGGTAATCTTCGCGCTTTTCGACGGCGTGGCCCAGCGTGTGGCCGTAATTGAGGATCTCTCGCAGGTGGGATTCCTTGAGGTCTTCGCCGACAACGCGGGCCTTGACGGCGACGGAACGCTCGATCAGCTCGGCGATGCGGTCCTTCGGAACGTCACCCTCCGGGCTCTGCGCCGCTTCTTCATAGATGTCCAGGATGACCGGGTCAGCGATGAAACCGGTCTTGATGATCTCTGCGGAGCCGGCGACGAACTCCTCATGCGCGAGGGTGTCCAGGCGGTCTAGGTCGATGTACACGGAGTCCGGCTCGTGGAACGCGCCGACTAAGTTCTTACCGGCGTCGGTGTTAATACCGGTCTTGCCGCCCACGGCAGCGTCGACCATGGCCAGCAGCGTCGTAGGCACCTGAATGACCTTGATGCCACGCATCCACGCCGCAGCGACAAAGCCAGCGAGGTCTGTTGTCGCCCCGCCACCAAGGCCGATGACAATGTCCTGGCGCGAGAAGTTCTGCGCGCCGAGCGTGTCCCACAGCTCCCCTGCGACGCGCAGGGTCTTGCCGTCTTCCGCATCCGGGATCGGTGCGAGTGTGACGTTCAGGCCTGCGGCCTCGATCAGGGTGCGCAGCTGTTCGGCTGTATCCGCCAGCGGCGTTTGGTGCACGATCATCACCTGTCGTGCGCCGGTCTCCTGCGCACGCTGGGCGATCTGCTCGTTCAACCCACGGCCAATGTGGACCTGGTACGGGTTGGGGCCGGTGACGTCGATGACAGCCATGGGGGTGCTCCTAGCGGGGGGGTTGTTAGCGCGATTCGATGAGCGCGAGGATTTCGGCCACGAGGCGCTGCGGCGGACGCGAGTCGGTGCGCACGCGGTGCATAGCTACCTCGCGGTAGTACGGTTCGCGGGCTTCTAATAGAGCGCGGTAGTGCGCCTCGGGGTCGTCTGCTTTGAGGACCGGGCGGGAATCGTTGCCCGCCGTGCGGCGCACGCCCTCCTCCACAGACACGTCGATCCACACCACATTGTGGGCTGCAAGCAACCTGCGAGTGGACTCTGTGAGCACGGCACCGCCGCCCAAGCTGACCACGCCGCCCGAGGCGAGAGAGCGCGCGACGTACTCGGCTTCCACTTCACGGAAGCGCTCCTCCCCCAGGTCTGAGAACACCTCGCCGGTGGGCTTGCCTTCGCCTTTGGCAATGAGCTCATCAGAATCCACCAGCGGCAGATTCATAGCGCGCGCCAGACGCCGGCCAATTGTCGACTTGCCTGCTCCGGGCGGGCCGACCAGGACCACGCGCGGAGAGGCATGCACCACGGGCTCATCCATCGTGCTCATGTCCGCCGGATCGGATGAGGCGTTGCTCATCGGCATGTTTCCGGGCGTGGGTGTGCCAGCGGTGGCGGGGAACTTTGCCGGGCGCTGGGAATCAGCGGTCGGATCAGTCATTGTTGTTCTCACCGTCCCCGAAGGCGAGACGTTCCGAGACGTACTGCTTGTAGGCCTCGACATTGCGCTTGGTTTCTTCGACACTGTCACCGCCGAACTTCTCCAGCGTGGCGCGGGCGAGCACGAGCGCGACCATCGCTTCTGCGACGACGCCCGCAGCGGGCACCGCGCACACATCAGAACGCTGGTGGATCGCAGTGGCTTCATCGCCGGAGACCATGTCGAGCGTCTTCAGTGCGCGCGGCACCGTGGAGATCGGCTTCATTGCGGCGCGCACGCGCAGCGCCTCGCCATTGGTCATGCCGCCTTCTAGGCCGCCGGCACGGTTCGTCGTGCGGTGCACGCCCTGCACGTCGCGCACCATCTCGTCGTGCGCTTCCGAGCCGCGGCGGCGGGCTTCCTCAAAACCGTCTCCGACCTCGACGCCCTTGATCGCCTGAATGCTCATCAGCGCTGCTGCGAGCTGCGCGTCTAGGCGAGTATCGCCAGAGACGTGCGAGCCCAGGCCGATCGGGAGGCCGTCGACGATGACCTCGACGATGCCGCCAAGAGTGTCGCCGTCCTTCTTCGCGGCTTCAATCTGCGCGATCATGGACTCCTCGGCAGCCTCACCCGCGGCGCGGACGGGGGAAGCGTCGATCCGCTCCAGGTCGTCGAAGTTGGGCAGCGGGCCGTCGTACGGCTGCGACTGGCCAATGGAGATGACGTGCGAGAAAACCTCGACGCCAAGCACCTCCCGCAAGAACGAGCGCGCGATCGCGGCTGCTGCCACGCGCGAGGCTGTTTCGCGTGCCGACGAGCGCTCCAACACCGGCCGAACCGCGTCGAAACCATATTTGACCATGCCGGAGAAGTCCGCGTGGCCCGGGCGCGGGCGGGTCAGCGCCGCGCCCCGGCCGGAGTTCATAGCTTTCTGCACCTCGGGATCTTCCATGTCGAGTGCTTCGGCCGACATGATCGTCGTCCACTTTGGCCACTCGGTGTTACCGATCATGACGGCGATCGGGCTGCCAATCGTCTTGCCGTGAATAATGCCGGTGAGAAGGGTCAGTTCATCCTGCTCGAATTTCATGCGTGCGCCGCGGCCGTATCCGAGCCTCCGGCGGGCCAGCTGGTAACCGATCTCTTCTTTTGAGACGGGCACCCCGGCCGGCATATTCTCGATCATCGCGATCAGAGCCTGACCGTGGGATTCACCTGCAGTAGTCCAACGAAGCATGGAGGCATTGTCTCATAAAGACCAACTGTTCGTGCATGCAAGCCCCACTATCCACGCGGCCGCCAGCATGGCCGGCCCGTGCGCTGTGTCGGGCAGACGCTTGATCAGCAAGAACACGATGGTCAGCGCACTTGCCAGCAGCATGGCGGCGAGCACGGCGAGCGCACCTCCCACCCCGGCCAGGGCGACCCCCAGCGGCACCGCGAGCTTGATGTCTCCGCCGCCGATGCCTGCATCAGTGCTTCGGTCAGAGCTGCCGCGTACAGCAAGGAGAAGGTACAGCGCCGGCCACACAAGCCCCCACACCCCTTGCGGATAGAACACGCAGAAGATCAAGGCCAGCGCGGCTGCTGGAAGGGTGAGAAAGTCTGGGAGGCGGCGCTGTGAGACGTCGTAAAGCACGAGCGCAATTGACCAGACCCCCGCAACAATTCCCCCCGCCACCATGAATCTAACCGCCGAGACGTTTGACCCCGGTTGGTGAGATCCACCCGACGTGGCGCATGAGCGCTTCGTGCATGTCCGCGCGCGGGGCGGGGATGCCGGTGAACTGCTCGAACTGCGAATAGGACTGGCAGGCGAGCATCGTCAGTCCACCGACGGTGAGGTGGCCGTTCGACGCCGCCTCCGTGGCTAGCGGTGTGGGCCACGGGTCGTAGATAACGTCGAGTACCGGTGCGTGGCCGAGCTCTTTGACCCACGGTTCGATCACGTGAGCCGGAACCGTAGACACAATCAGGTCTGCGCTGAGCGCAATCGGCTCGAGGTCGCGCTCAAAGTCCAGGAACTCCGCCTCCGCGCTGGCACCGGTCTCCCGCAGCAGCGGCAGCAATTCTTCGCTGCGGTTTGTGCGGTTGAGCACGGTGAGCTTATCGACGCCGCGGTGCGCCAACGCCCACAACGCCGGCCGCGCGGTCCCGCCACCCCCGATGACAATGGCGTGTCCGATGCGCGCCTGCCCGATGAGCTGGTCGAGCGCTCCGTCGATGCCCTCACAGTCAGTGTTGTCGGCGCGCCAGCGACCGTCGTCTAGGCGGACGAGCGTGTTCGCGGAACCGATCGCCCGCGCGCGCTCCGTCGCCTCGTCGGCGAACTCGAGTGCGGCGAACTTGCCCGGCATGGTCACGGAGAATCCGCGGTAGGAACTGTCTGCTCCGCCGACAATGCCTGGCAGTTGCTCGGCGGTGCACTCAATGCGTTCGTAAGACCAGCCCGTGAGTTCCGCAGCGTCGTATCCTGCGCCGTGAAGCACCGGCGAGAGCGAATGCTCAATCGGGCTGCCCAAAACGGCGGCCTTGCTCGTAGCCTCGCTTCCGCCAGTGATCGCAGTGCTCATGGTCTAACGCTGGGAGTCGAGGATGCCGGAGTCGTAGGCCTTCTGGACTTCAGCTTGGTGCTCCTCGAAGGTGTTGGTGAAGATCGTGGTGCCGTCGTGGTCGATCGTGACGAAGAACAGCCACTCGCCGTCAGCCGGGTGCTCCATCGCGTGGATTGCTTCATCCGACGGAGAGGCAATCGGTGTCTCCGGCAGTCCTTCCTTAGCGTAGGTGTTCCACGGCGTTTGCCTCTGGCGGTCAGAGTCGCCGGTGGCCAGCTCCACGGATTCCAGGTCGTAGTTGACGGTGGAGTCGAACTCGAGGCGCATCGGCTCGTCGAGGCGGTTGAGGATGACACGGGCAACCTTGTCGAACTCCCCTGCCGGTGCCTCGCGCTCCACGAGGGAGGCAGCGACGAGCAGGTCGTACGGGCTCAGGCCGATCGCCTGGGCACGGCCGACAATGTCGGTGCTGTTGTACTTGTCGGCCGAGCGAGTGACCAGATCAGTGAGAATCGTTTGGGCGTCAGCGCTCGGGTCGACGATGTATTCGCCCGGGGCGATGAGGCCCTCGAGACGCTTCGGGTCGCCCTTGCGCGCCTCGACTGGCTGGATCGCCCACTCAGGCACGCCGAGGGAGGCAGGGTCGGCGTTGGCAGCGACGTCATGAAGCTGCTCAGCGCTCACGCAGCCCTCGGCATCGCCGTCTGGGCCGCAGGTGACTGTGGAGATGTTGGAGTAAATACCAAAGCGCGTTTCTCCACCGACAACGCGGACATCCATCAACGTCGAACCACCCGGGATCTTCAGCAAGTCGATCTTGTTGGCGGGGTCGAGCAGTGCTGCAACAGCAGCCTCAGCACTCATCTTCTCCTGCAGACGGTAGAAACCGGGCTGGATGCTGTCGGCGTCCGGGGTCGACATTGCCGCAGCTTGGAAAGACTGGTCAGAGCGGACCACGCCCTCCTCTTGCAACGCTGGGCCCATTTGGCTTAGCGTCGTGCCCTCGGGGATCTCGACGACCTTCTCCACACCGTTGCCGGCACCTTGGAAGTCGCCGCCGTTAGACATCGAGCGTGCAACGGCGATGTAGACGATCGCTCCGATGATGAGCAGAATAGACGCCACCAGCACCGCGATGCCGCGGGTGCGCCCTTGGGAAGTCCTAGCCGAGCTCACGTTGTCGTCTCCTTGAGGTTGAGCTGATTAGCGCGGCCGTCCAGCCACGATTGGAGAATAGCCACAGCGGCTGCTTGATCAATCACAGCACGACCGTCGCGGGCGTTCACCCCAGACAAGCGCAACGCATTGGTTGCCTCGACGGTGGTGAGCCGCTCATCTGCGAAGCGGACAGGAACGTCCGGGTTGCGGCGACCAATCCGGAAAGCAATCTCCTTGGCGTGCTTGACGCTTGAGGAACCGTTTCCCTTCAGATCGCGCGGCAATCCGACGACGACCTCTACAGCGTCATATTCGCTAATGATGTCGAGTAAGCGGTCAATGTCCGCACCATCGCGGTCTTTGAAACCGGTCACGCGCTCCACAGTCTCCACCGGGGTGGCCAACAGACCATCCCGGTCAGAAGAAGCCACACCGATCCGAACAGTGCCCACATCGATACCGATGCGGCGCCCCGGACCGGGATCGTCGACCCCGGGGGTATCCGGCTGGATCTTCATGTCGTGGACCTCAATATTGCTATGGAAACTACGGAGAACGCAGCGTCTTTCCTATGTTGTCAGTGTCGTGATCGATCTGTGACCTAACAGCACCCTAGCTTATACTTTTCCGATTTCTTCACGCAGGGCCGTGAATCCAGCCTCGATTCCGGAGGCGTCGGAACCGGATCCCTGCGCCAGGTCCGGCTTTCCTCCGCCCTTGCCGCCGACGTAGCCACCGAACATGCCAACATACTGACCAGCCTTGATGCCCTTATCGACGGCACCCGGTGTTGCCGCCACCGCGAACGGCACCTTGCCGTCGGTGCTAGATGCCAGCACGATGACAGCCGGATCGCTGCCCAAGCGGCCGCGCAGGTCGGTGGCCATGGTGCGCATGTCGCCGCCAGTAAGGCCGTCCGGAAGCTTCACGGCAAGGAACTTGATGTCTCCTATCGTCTCCGCCTGCTTGACCAGTTCGCCGGTCTGGTTGGCCAGCTCCTTCTTGCGTAGGTTCTCGATCTCCTTCTCCGCCGCGCGCAGGCGCTCAGTGAGTTGGGCGATGCGCTCTGGAAGCTGGTCGGTCGGGGTCTTCAGCTCCTCTGCCAGGCCGCTAGCGAGTGCTGCTTCCTTGGAGAAG
Organism: Corynebacterium sp. CCUG 65737; assembly: GCF_024454115.1. Classification (NCBI taxonomy): domain Bacteria; kingdom Bacillati; phylum Actinomycetota; class Actinomycetes; order Mycobacteriales; family Corynebacteriaceae; genus Corynebacterium; species Corynebacterium sp. CCUG 65737. The sequence continues at coordinate 40,515 of NZ_JAGPZB010000004.1, read as the reverse complement.
AACGCGAAAGAGTCCATGCCCGAGTAGGCCTCAATACGGCGCGCACCGGAACCGACGGAAGATTCACCCAGCACAGCCACCGGGCCGATCTGGGACGAGTGCTCCACGTGGGTACCGCCACACAGCTCGATGGAGAACGGGCCGCCGATCTCCACGACGCGGACCTCATCGCCGTAGTTCTCACCGAACAGCGCCATCGCTCCCATCTCTTTCGCGCGCTCAAGAGATGTCTCAAACGTGTTCACAGCGAAATCGGCGTCCACCGCCTGGTTGGCAATGACTGCGATCTCGTCGAGCTGCGCCGAGGTGAGCTGATCGGTGTAGTTGAAGTCGAAGCGCAGGTAGCCCGGCTTATTCATCGACCCAGCCTGGACAGCGGTCGGGCCGAGCACCTGGCGCAGCGCGGCGTGGATGAGGTGGGTGGCGGTGTGCGCCTGACGGGCGCCGTGGCGCCACGTCGGGTTCACCTCCGTGCGCACTGTTTGACCCAGGTCGAGCCCGCCGTTTTCCACGGTCGCCTTGTGGACCCAGAGCTTCTTGTTGCCCACCTTCTGCACGTCGTGCACGGACAGGACGGTGTCGCCCACGACAATGCGGCCGCGGTCAGCCAGCTGGCCGCCGCCCTCGGCATACATCGGGGTGATGTCCAGGATGACCTCGACCTCATCACCCTGGCCGACCTCACCGACCTTCTCACCGCCGCGGACCAGCCCGATGACCTTCGAGTCATGGTCAAGAGTGTCGAAGCCAACGAACTCGGTGGGGTGCGCGTCGACCCATTCGCGGTACAGCGACTCGTCGATATTTCCCGTCTTCTTAGCCTTGCTATCAGCCTTGGCGCGGTCGCGCTGCTCCTTCATCGCAGCATCGAACGCAGCCATGTCCACCTCGAGGCCAGCTTCGGCGGCCATCTCAAGGGTGAGGTCAATCGGGAAGCCGTAGGTATCGTGCAGCTCAAACGCTTGCCCACCCGGCAAAACGGTTTGGCCGGAACCCTTGACGGTCGCCGCGGCTTCGTCGAAACGGTGGGTACCGGACTCCAGCGTCTTCAGGAAGGCCTTTTCCTCGTTGACGGCCACGCGCAGGATGCGCTCGCGGTTCTGCTCAATCTCCGGGAAAGACGGGGCCATCGTGTCCATGATCGTGTTCATGAACGTCTCGATGGTGGTGCCCTGCGCACCGAGCAGGCGCGCCGAGCGGACAATGCGGCGCAACAAGCGGCGCAAGATGTAGCCGCGCCCCTCGTTCGACGGCGTGACACCGTCCAGGATGATCATCATTGCGGTGCGGGAATGATCGGCGATGACGCGGAAGCGGACGTCGGAAAGCTCCCCTTCTTTACCCCCCGCACCGTACGTGGTGCCCGTGAGCTTCTCCGTCGCCTCAATGACCGGGTGCAGCAAGTCAGTCTCGTAGACGTTGTCCACACCCTGCAGGATGCAGGCGAGACGCTCAATGCCCAGGCCGGTATCGATGTTCTTGTTCGGCAGCTCACCGAGAATCTCGAAGCCGCCCTTCTTGTCGCCCTCGCCGCGGATGGACTCCATGAAGACCAGGTTCCAGATCTCCATGTAGCGGTTGTCGTCAGCGATCGGACCGCCTTCCTTGCCGTGCTCGGGCCCGCGGTCGTAGTAGATCTCGGAGCTCGGGCCGCACGGGCCAGGCACGCCCATGGACCAGAAGTTGTCCTCCATGCCCATCCGCTGAATGCGCTCTGCCGGCACGCCGATCTTGTTCTCCCAGATCTCAGCAGCCTCATCGTCCTCGGTGTACACCGTCACCCACAGGCGCTCGGGGTCCAGGCCGAAGCCACCGTCGGCCTGGCTATTGGTCAGCAGCGACCACGCCAGCTCAATCGCTCCCTCTTTGAAGTACTGACCGAAGGAGAAGTTGCCCGCCATCTGGAAAAACGTGTTGTGGCGGGTGGTGATGCCCACTTCCTCAATGTCCAGAGTGCGCACGCATTTCTGGATGGACGTGGCCGTGCCGCTGTCGAACGGCGGGGTCTGCTGGCCGAGGAAGTACGGCTTGAACGGCACCATGCCTGCGTTGACGAACAGCAGGGTGGGGTCGTCGAGGATCAGCGAGGCACTGGGCACCGGGATGTGGCCGGCGTCGACGAAGTGCTGGGTGAAGCGGTCCCTGATTTCGTGGGTCTGCACAGACGTGTCCTTTGCGGGTCGTTGGACTTTTCTCGTCCAGCTACTTTACCCGCGGACCATTCCTCGCAGTCGCTCGGCGTAGTCCTGGATGCGCTTTTCGGCGCCGTGCCCGGTGGGCTCGTAGTAGCGCGCTTCATCCAGCCCCTCTGGAATGTAGCGCTGCTTGACCACACCGCGTGGATCGTCGTGCGGATACACATACCCCACCGCGTTCCCGATCTTTTTAGCCCCCTCATAATGGCCGTCGCGCAGGTGGGGTGGGACGGTCCCGGATTTGCCAGCGCGGACGTCAGCAAGCGCGGCGTCAATCGCTTTGATGACCGACGGCGACTTCGGCGCTGTCGCGAGATGAATCGTGGCCTGCGCCAGCGGGAGCCGGCCCTCCGGCATGCCGATGAACTGCACCGCCTCGGCCGCAGCGGTGGCTGCTTGCAGCGCGGACGGGTCGGCCATGCCAATGTCCTCGGAGGCGTGAATGACCAGCCGGCGGGCAATGAACCGCGGGTCCTCCCCTGCCTCAATCATCCGGGCGAGGTAGTGCAAGGCCGCATCGACATCGGAACCACGGATGGACTTGATGAAGGCTGAGATGACGTCGTAATGCTGATCGCCATCACGGTCGTAGCGCACCACAGCGCGGTCGACGCTGCGGGAAACCACATCAGCGGTGATCGTCCCATCGGCCCCTTCTGCGGCCGCCTCAAGGTACGTCAGCGCGCGGCGGGCGTCACCGCCGGCGAGCGTCACCAGCTGCTCCCGCGCCTCCGGTTCTAAGGTCACCGAGCCATTCAGGCCTCGTTCCGAGGACACGGCGCGGTCGACGACGGAGGCAATATCAGCGTCGGAAAGCGACTCAAGCCGCAGCAACAGCGACCGCGATAGCAATGGCGCCACCACACTGAATGAGGGGTTCTCCGTGGTCGCCGCGACAAGCAGCACCGTGCGGTTTTCCACCGCGGCCAACAGCGCGTCCTGCTGTGTTTTGGAGAAACGGTGGACCTCGTCAATGAACAGTACTGTGCGCTGGCCGCGGGCGAGATTGCGCCGAGCGCCGTCCAGCACCTCGCGCACCTGCTTGACACCCGACGACAGCGCCGACAAACCGACAAAGTTCTGCCCCATCGCCGCCGCGATGAGGGAGGCGATCGTAGTCTTGCCCGTGCCGGGCGGTCCGTAGAGAATCACGGACGCTTCACCCGATCCCTCGACGAGACGGCGCAGCGGGCGGCCTTCACCGAGCAAGTGGTCCTGTCCGACGAGCTCATCGAGCGTGCGCGGGCGCATGCGTGCTGCCAGCGGCGCAGACGCCCCAGCCTCGAAGAACGCAGTGCCGCGCTCCCCTGCGGACGCCGCGGCGTCAGAGAGGTCGGAGAACAGCCCTCCCTGCGTCACTTCAACCGCTCCGCGACGTGAGAGGCGAAATCAGCGATGACGGCGTTGCGCGGTGTGTCGCCGGCTGCGGCGTACCACGCCAACGCAGAGAAAGCATCGCCGATGTCGCGGCGGATCGCTTTCTCCACCGCGGTGAAGTCGGTGTGGGCTGGGGAACGCAACACACTCGCGCCACGCTCCACGTCTTCTTCCAGCGCCTCGGGATCCTGGACGAGCTCGTAGTTGCCGTTGTCCGCCATGCTCCAGCCGCCGCCGTAACGCGTCGTTCCGCGCGGCTCTTCGCCGTCCAGGTACAGCAGCGAGACACTGAAGAACGCCCAGCCAACCAGCGCAGCTGTAATGCGGGAGTGCAGTGTTTCAGTGTTCTGCAAGGCCGGCCACACGCCGGCGACCTCGGCAATCCACGCCTCCAGGAACACCTTCGTCTCCGCCTCGCTGATCGGGCGGGCGGAAATGTACTGCGGGAAGCCCGCGATGACACCAGCTACGTCGAAGATGACGTCACGGAACCCGGCCCACTCATAGTCGAGGAACTGGGTGCGGTCGGCGAAAATGATGTTGTCCGGCGAGAGATCGAACGGCGTGAACGCGCGCGATTCGCCGTGCAGCATGTGCACCTGCACCGTGCCGGCAATGTCGGCGACGTCCGCGGGCACATCAATCCCAGCGCGGCGGACGATCTCCAAGCCGTCGAGAATGCGGTTTTCCAGCATCGATTCGCGCATCGCCTGAATCTCTCGGGCACCGTCCCTCGCGCGTACCATCCGGGCCAGCAGAGTGTTGAAGCTCAGCTCCGCGCCTGCCGTGCCAGCGTGCATCTTGCCCAGCGACGTGCCAAGGTTGCGCAACAGCCGAATGCGCTGCTCTTCGTCCGAGTTTTCCAGCAAGGTAGCCAGCGTGTCGCCGTCGCCAGAGTCGGTGAGAATGATCGCGTGCTGCTCAAGGTCGTAGCCCAGCATCACGGGCCCCGGACGCGCTTCTTCGCTTAACGACGTTGTGAACTGGTACGCCACCACTTCCCGCAGAAAAGCAGCGTCATCGATCGGATCATCGGTCTGTGGCGAGTACTTGACCACGACGGAGCGGTACGACAGGAAGGGGTTGTTGGCCACACGCAGTCGCAGCACCACCGTGCCACTGGCGCCAGAGAGTTCCTCCGGTTCAGTCAGGTGCTGTTGCCCGCCGTAACGCTGCGTGAGCACCGCTTCGGCGACGGCAATGATCTGCTGCTGGTCCAACATGGCGTGTGCCCTCGCTACTGGCCGGGCGTGCCTGCTTCATTGAGGGACGCTTCGTCGCCGAGTTTCACCTCGTTGTCCGCGCCCGCAGCAGCCTCATTCGGCTTCTTCTCCGGCTTGAAGTCAACTCCGGTCTCCTTGCGCTGTGCAGCCGGAATCGGTCCCGGAGCGTCCGTCAGCGGGTCGACGCCGCCGCCGGACTTCGGGAAAGCGATGACGTCGCGGATGGAGTCGAAGCCGCCCAGCAGGGAGACAATGCGGTCCCAGCCGAAGGCGATGCCGCCGTGGGGCGGGGCTCCGAAGGAGAAAGCGTCGAGCAGGAAGCCGAACTTCTCCTGCGCTTCCTCATCACCAATGCCCATGACGTCGAAGACGCGCTTTTGCACATCCTGGTTGTGGATACGGATCGAGCCGCCGCCGATCTCGTTACCGTTGCAGACAATGTCGTAGGCGTAGGCCAGAGCCTCACCCGGCTCCTTGTCAAAGCTGTCCAGGTACTCCGGCTTCGGCGAGGTGAAGGCGTGGTGCACGGCCGTCCACTGGGAGTTGCCCAATGCGACGTCGCCGGATGCCGTGGCGTCCGCTGCGGGCTCGAACATCGGGGCGTCGACGACCCAGGTGAAGGCCCACGCGTCATCGTCGATAAGCCCGAGCTTGTTGGCGATCTCACCGCGTGCGGCACCGAGAAGCGCACGCGAAGATTTCGTGTCGCCGGCGGCGAAGAAGATGCAGTCGCCCGGCTTCGCGCCCACGTGCGCGGCAATGCCTTCGCGCTCAGCGTCGGTGATGTTCTTTGCCACGGGACCAGACAGCTCGCCGTCCTCCCCGATGAGGATGTACGCCAGGCCCTTGGCGCCGCGTTGCTTTGCCCATTCCTGCCAAGCGTCGAGCTGGCGGCGCGGCTGGGAGGCACCACCCTCCATGACGACGGCGCCGACGTACTCGTTCTGGAAGACGCGGAAGGTGGTGTCCTTGAAGAAGTCGGTGCACTCCACCAGCTCGATGTCGAAGCGCAGGTCCGGCTTGTCGGAGCCGTACTTCTCCATCGCTTCCTTGTAGGTCATGCGCGGAATCGGTGTGGGGATCTCGTAGCCGATGAGCTTCCACAGCTCCACCACGATTTCCTCGGCGAGCTCAATAATGTCGTCCTGGTCGACAAAGCTGGCCTCAATATCCAGCTGGGTGAATTCCGGCTGGCGGTCGGCGCGGAAGTCCTCGTCGCGGTAGCAGCGCGCGATTTGGAAGTAGCGCTCCATGCCGGCCACCATGAGCAGCTGCTTGAACAGCTGCGGCGACTGCGGCAGCGCGTACCAGGAACCCGGGCGCAGACGGGCCGGGACGAGGAAGTCACGGGCACCTTCCGGGGTGGAACGCGTCAGCGTCGGGGTTTCGATTTCCACGAACTCGTGCTTGCTCAGCACGTCGCGGGCAGCCTTGTTGGCCTTCGAGCGCAAACGCAGGGCTTCGGCCTGGCGCTCACGGCGCAGATCCAGGTAGCGGTAGCGCAGGCGGGTTTCCTCGCCGACCTCGCCGGAAGAGAAGTCTTCGACCTGGAACGGCAAGGCCGCAGACTTGGACAGCACCTCAAGCTCGGTGGCGTTGACCTCGATCTCCCCAGAGGCCAGGTTCGGGTTTGCAGAGCCCTCCGGACGCGGTTCCACCACACCGGTGACCTTGACACAGAACTCGCTGCGCAGGTCGTGAGCGGCCTCAGCGACATCAGACTCACGGAAGACCACCTGCGCGTAACCGGAACGGTCACGCAAATCAATGAAGATCACGCCGCCGTGGTCACGGCGACGACCAACCCAGCCGGTGAGGGTGACGGTCTGGCCGTCCATGTCTTTACGGAGATCTCCCGCAAGGTGAGTGCGCAGCACGGTGTACTCCACGTCCTTCCACGTTTCGAGCTTGAACGATTGCGTTTAACTCCCGCGAGTCTACCCAATGGCCCGACCACTCCCACGAACGGCTGTTCTCCACGGTTCGCGTCGACTATGACCCGGTGCTGTGGCAGTTCACGGCAGCAGTGGCGCGATGCTGTGGCACAATTCACGTATGACGTTCAAGAGCGGTGTGACCCCGACGGGTCAAGGTGTAAGCACCTCCGGCGGCAGCGGCCGCCGTGGCGGTGGCGGTATGCCCATCATGGTTGGCGGCGGCGGACTGGGCACCCTGGTCCTCGTCGCTTTGTTCCTCTTGCTGGGCGGCGGGGGCGGTGGCGGCGGTACATCGCCCGCCCCGCAAGGCCAGGGCCAGCACAGCGAGCAGGGTGGCGACGGCTTCGATCTGGCCCAGTGCCAGCGCGAAGGTGCTGTCAACGAGATTCCGGAGTGCCGCGCTGCTGCCACCGCAGATTCTTTGAACAACATTTGGGGCGGGGTCCTGCCGGAGCAGGCGGGCATCGACTACTCCATGCCGAACATGCGCATGTTTGAAGGCGACGTACAGACCGGCTGCGGTTTCGCCAGCGCTGACACCGGCCCGTTCTACTGCCCGCGGGACAAGACGATCTATATTGACGTGAGCTTTTACAACCAGCTCGAGCGCATGGGCGGTTCTGACGGCTCTCTGTCACAGATGTACGTCGTCGCCCACGAGTGGGGCCACCACCTTCAGAACCTCGAAGGCACCCTGGGCCTGAGTGACTACAACAACCCAGGCGAAGACTCTGCTGCGGTCGCCATTGAGCTGCAAGCCGACTGCTACGCCGGTGTGTGGGCATCCCGCGCCGACAAGGGCGAGGACGCCATGCTGGAACCGATCACTGAAGAGCAGGTCAAGCAAGCAGTCCAGACCGCCCGCGCGATCGGCGACGACCACATCCAGGAGCAGTCGGGCCGCGAGGTCAACCCTGACGCGTGGACCCACGGTTCATCCGAGCAGCGCCAGCAGCTCTTCCTCGCCGGCTACAGCTCCGGCTCCATGTCCCAGTGCGACACCCTAAACCGCGGCGCCTACAAGTAGACCCCTTTCACTGAGTAGTTATGAGCGAACCCACCAACCGTGCCGTCCCCTTCATGGCCGCCTTCAACGACATTGAGAGCTTTCTCCGCACCGCTTTGGACGCGAAGAAGTCGGACAGCTTCAACTGGATGGTCTCCAAGGCGGAGAAGAAGAACATTGTCACCCCCGCCCAGGCCAACGACCTGAAAGAGTTCGCCAGCCTCCGCAACGCCATTAGCCATGGTGAGTGGCAGGACTTCCGCCCCATCGCCGAGCCGCTGGCGGAGACGGTCGCGGAGATCGAGCGGATCCGCGACCAGCTTCTCGATCCCCCGCTGGCCATCGACGTCCTCGGCCACCAGGACGTGATCACGTTCTCACCCGATGACGACATTCACGAGCCCCTGCGCGTCATCCGTGACACCGGTATCTCCCAGTTCCCCGTTTACGACGACCGCCAGTGCATTGGTGTCCTCACCACAAACACCATCGCTCGCTGGCTCGCTGAGGACCTGGCTGAAGACGACACCATTAGCGCCAAGCCCGTCGGAGAGATCCTCTCCCACAATGAGCCCAAAGACCACGCGATCTTCATGCCGCGCACTGCCACTGCAGTCGAGGTCATTCACGCGCTCACCTCGCCCGGCAACGAGCGCACACTCCCCCGCTTGGTCATCATCACCGAGCACGGGAACCCGAACCAGCAGCCGCTGTGCGTGGTTACTGCCTCCAATTTGCCCGCGCTTTTCGACGCCGCTTAGCCCCCGGCCCCTCACCGCAGCCCCCGGAACGAACGCTCCCGGTTCATCCCGCCCCGCCGTGAACATATAAAGGCTTTGTGATTTTCGTGCCGTTGAAATCGGCTGCACAAACGCCCAGTTCAGTTGTTACTTATGGGACAGGAGTTACTTGACGCGTGGACGGCACGAAAATGCGGCTCCCTGAACGCGCTCGCGCCCGCCACCCCGGCCCCCGGGTTTAATCAGCGAGCTCCTGCCCGAGCGGGCGCGCCAGCACGAGTCGCACGAGGTACAGCGCAACGGCGGGAATGAAGAAGAACGCCAGTGGCACTGATAGGGCAACCGGCAGTTTGATCGCGACAAGCGCTGCTCCTGCCACGACAAGGACAGCGATGACTGTGCGGCCGAGGAACCGGAACGTGTTCTGAATCGCAGCTGTAGCCAGTTCCACGAAACCATCCCGGTCCTCCTCCGCAGGCAATGAGGCGAGGGCAAAGAACCACACCGTGATGCCGGCGATCATGATCGCCCCGGAGAGAGCAAGCCCTTGAATGACGGTGAGTGCAGCACCGTCGATACCAGCTTGGAACACCACGAATTGCTGGTAAACCAGCAGCGCACCCGCCAGAAGCAGCAGGATCCAGTAGAGGGATACGCTCTTCCACCGCACGGTGAGGTGCCGGATGAACATGAGCCCATAACGGGATCCCCGCCCCTGCACCATGTCCCCGACCACGGCGTTCGCGGCGCGCCACGCGGCACCCCCGGTCACCACCGGTAAGGATGTGACCACCAACAGCATGTTGAGGATCACGATGTCCGCGAGCAGCGTGAACGCCGCCATGAACTTCGAGTCGGGGTGGAAGATCTGCATGTGCTCTCGCAGCTAGCCCTTCACAGCACCTGCGGCGACGCCTTCGATGATGTGCTTCTGTGCGGCGACGTAGAAGATGATGATCGGGGTGATGGCCAGCACCAGCATGGCCATCATCGCACCGAGGTCGCGGTCGCCCTGGGATCCGATGAACTGCTGGATGACAACCGGGATGGTGCGGTACGGGGTGGACAGGCCGATGACCAGGTACGGCAGGAGGTAGTCGTTCCAGATCCACATGGCGTTGAGGATGGCCACGGTGATGGCCGTGGGCTTGAGCATCGGAAGGACAACGCGGAAGAACGTCGCCAGCGGCGAGCACCCATCGATGTAGGCGGCCTCCTCAATCTCGAGCGGAATGGATTTCACGAATCCGGAGAACATGAACACGGACAATCCGGCACCGAAGCCGAGGTAGAGCACGACCATGCCCAGCGGGTTGGCCAAGCCGAGCCGGTCGGCGATGACGACAGTCGGGAACATGACCATCTGGAACGGGATGACCATCGAGAACACGAAGGCGTAGTACAGGCCGTTGGTCCACCACGTCTTCACACGGGTGATGTAGTAGGCGGTCATCGCGGAGAAGAACACGATCACCACGACAGAGCTAATCGTGATCACGAACGACCACACGATCGCCCATCCAAACCCTTCGCCCTGCACACCAGTGACGTAGTTGGTCAGCCCAGCCCACAGCTCACCCACCGGCAGCGCGAACGGGTTGGTGGAAATGGCGAAACGGTCTTTGAACGAGTTCAACAGGATGAAGAAGATCGGCCCGAGGAACACAACGGTCAGGAAGATCAGCACTGCGTAAATGAGGACCTTCGCACCGCCGGACACTGTGGATTCGTCGGCAGCGGCGCGTTTGTCGCTTTTCGACGGCGCCTTCACCCCGGCTGCTTCAGTCTCTTCTTCGACAGCTTTATCGGTTGCGTTGATGCTGGTAGTCATGGTTTAAGCCTCCACTTCCCTGCTGCGGGTGGCGCGCAGCTGGAACATTGCGATGGCGACGACTACGACGACGAAGATGACTGCCTTCGCCTGCCCCACGCCTTCGGCGCCCACGCGGTTGAACATGGTCTTGACAATGTTGAGGGCGACCATTTCGGTCTCGCCTCCGGGTGCGCCGTCGGTAAGCGCCAAGTTCTGGTCGTAGACCTTGAACGTGTTCGACAGCGTCAGGAACAAGCAGATGGTGATTGACGGCATCATCAGCGGAATGGTCACGTGACGCAGTTCTTCCCATTTGGACACACCGTCGATCTCTGCGGCCTCGATGAGTTCCGGCGGGACGTTCTGCAGCCCAGCGATGTAGATGATCATCATGTACCCGATGAGCTGCCAGTTCATCAGCATGATCAGGCCGGCGTATCCGAAGCGCCAGTCCGCGGCGATCGTGGTCTCGTAATTCGCCAGCACAGCATTGATCATCGACTGCCAGGTGTAACCGAGCACGATGCCGCCGATCAGGTTCGGCATGAAGAACACCGTGCGGAAGAAGTTGGTGCCGCGCAGTTTCCGCGTCAGCGTCCACGCGATTGCGAATGCGATGACGTTGACGGTGATGATGGACACCACCGCCACCAGGATGGTGAAGAGCAGAGCTGAAACGAACCCTTCACGCTCGGAGAAAACGCGCGCGTAGTTGTCCAGGCCGACCCAGGTGGCATCGGTAATAGTGGTGAAGTCAGTGAATGATAGCGCCGTACCGACGAGGAACGGCACGAAGAACGCGATGCCGAATGCGATCAGTGTCGGCAGCACGAAGATGGGGAAATATTTCTTCAGTGTCTCTTGCATGGTGTGGTCCCTTGGTTGCTCCCGGTCCGCCTAATCCATCAAGGCGATCTGGTTGTCCATCTCGTACGTCCAGTCCTCTTTGAGTTTGCGCACGAGGTCCTCCCACGACATGTTGCCGTTGGCGTACTGCGCAAGGTTCTGGCCGTACAGGTCGCGGAACTGCTGGTTCGGTGAATACTGGAAGTCCCACGGGAGGGCCTCGACGGTGTCGTCGTTAAGCGCTTCCTGCACTTGGCGTGCAAGCGGATCATCTGGAACGTCGTCGATGCCGTAGTTCTCAAACGGGGCGATGAAGCCCAGCTCGTTGACGACGAGCTCCTTGCCGCGCTCGGACAGGAAGAGCCAGTCGAGGAAGTCTTGCGTGGCCTTCTGGTCTTCTTCGCTGGCCTTGTTGTTGACCGACAGGAAGTTCTCGGTGCCCACGTTGAGTCCGACATTTTCCTCGTTCGGCAGACCCATGTACATGGGCATGAACTTGATCTTGTCCTCTTTGACGGTGTTGCCGCCCTCCCCGGAAATCTGGCCCCAGGCCCAGTTGCCGTTTTGGACCATCGCGGCCTTACCGGTGGCGAATTCCGCCATCGCGTCGGACACTGCGCGGGCAGGCGCCAAGCTAGGGTTGACCGTGGAGTTTTCCAGGTACAAGTCGAGCAGGTTGTGGTAGTTCTCGCCGTAAGTGAACTCAAGCTCCCGCAGATCAGAGAAGTCTTGGACACCGCGGTCTTCGATCTCGTAGTGCAGCGGGCCGTTCATAAGGTGGTTCGTCCACCGCCACTCTTCACCGGCTCCGAGCGAGGTCGCTGCGAACACGCCCTCGATGCCCAGCTCGTCTTTGCGCGCCTGCATGTCTTCCGCCACGGCCTTCAAGTCGTCGAAGGAATTGAGCTCCTCCATCGAGGTGACCTTCGCGTCAGGAAGCGCGAAGTAGGCTTCTATGATCTCTTCGTTGTAGAGAATGCCGAAGCCCTCCATCGCGAAGGGAACGCCCACGATCTTGCCGTCCGGATCAGTGATGGGCTGCGCGTCATCCTGCAGCGATGTGGCAATCTCGAAGTCGGACATGTCGGCCAGGTAGTCCTTCCAGATGCCGTATCCTTCTTGGCCGTTGATCTGGAACAGCGTCGGCGCGTTGGATTTGGCCATCTCGGCCTTGAGCGTCTGCATGTAGGAACCGGAGGCGGCGGTGACTACTTTGACCGGCACTCCGGTCTCTGCGGTGTATTCCTCGGCGATCTCCTCGAATGCCTCGGCCTGCTCCGGTTTGAAGTTCAGGTAATACACGTTCGGGCCGTTGTTTTGCCCGCAGGCAGTGAGCAGCGACGCGCTCAACCCGACGGCGGCAACAGCCGCCAGTACGCGGGTGGTCGATTGCATGGAATGCACCTCATTCATTATCGATCGTCGTTTCAAGATCTTGGGTTTCAGCAGTGTAAATGCGCGCCTCATCGGGCCGGGCGGGCAGGATGGTGCGGAAGTAGGATTGGGCTGCCTCGTCGAGGGGAACGTAGCGCGACTCATTTTCGGAGACGAACCAGCGGTGGTCCAGAATTTCGTGAAATACTTGGACGGGCTCAAGCTTCGCGCGCAATGCGGGCGGCGTGAGCGCGACGATCGGGTCGTACCGGTTCACCAACCAGTCGAGCGCGACTTCCTCTTGGGACAGAGCACCGTCGTGGTGGAGCGCCCGGTAGACCTCCATCTCACCCAGCAATCGCTGCGCTTGCCTGTCCTGGACGTCCAACCCAGTGAGTTGTTTGAGCTTGCGGCGGTGGAAGCCGGTGGAGAACACTGCCGGTTCGATGCTCACTCGGTAGACATCGACGGTCTCGTTGTCAGCCCCGGTCCTACTCTCATGGCTGATCTCGGTCTCACCGATGTCGAAGCCGAGGGCGTGAATCTTTTCCACGTGCTCGGCAATTTGGGCGAAGGCATCGCCTTCGACAACCAGCTCCTCCGTCATGAGGCCCCACAGTTCGTGGTAGGTCGCGTCGACGGCATTGCCGAGGGCGATGACATCCACAGCGGCGTCGATGTATCCACCTGCTTGAAGGTCCATGAGTTCGCCGATGATGTTGACCCGGGCGAGCTCGACGTCGTAAAGCCTGCGTCCGCGCGAGAGCGGCTCGTGAAACTCGCCAGTCTCAGCGTCAACGAGGTACGCGGAGAACTCGTCGGCGTCGCGGCGGAACAAGGTGTTCGACAACGACACGTCGCCCCAATAGAAGTTCAGCAGGTGAAGGCGAACGAGCAGCACCGCAAGTGCCCGAATCAGCTTGCTCACCGTCTCTGGACCCAGTGCCCGGCTGAACACGTCGCGGTACGGCAACGAGAATTCCAGGTGCTCCGTGACCAGGCACGGTGTGAGTTGCTCTTCCCCCGACGCGCTGGTGCGGTTAGCCACGACAGCGACGGGAGTCACACACGGAATGTCGAGAGTACGGAGCTTTTTCAGCGTGCGGTACTCGTGGTACGCCACCGACTCGCCGATCTCTTTGATGGCCAGAGCCGCTCCCCCGGCAGAAATCAGTCGAACCGTATGCCGCGAGATGCCCCGCGGGTGCGCAGCGAGCAGCTCAGAAGGCCAGTTCTCCAGCGGGGTGGACCATGGCAGGCGAAGCAGCACCTTGGCATACGCCGGCGACTGGATGCTCATTTTCTCTGACATGGTCACTTCACCCCGCGCGGAAAGCGCGGCTTGTTCTAGATCCTTTTCCCGGTGGCCTTAGAGAACACGTGGAGACCGCCCTCATTGACGGTGACGTGAATGATGTCACCGTCTTTGATCCCGGACATCGGTGCCACGCGCACCACAATCTGGCCGGCTGCGGAATCGTCCACGCCCTCTTCGCGCCACTCGCCGCCGACCAGGTGACCGTAGATGAAGGAATCGGAGCCGAGTTCCTCGATGAAATCGACCTCAACGGGCACAGTGTGCTCGGTGGTCTCCGGAACAACGGTCAGAGCCTCCGGGCGGAACCCGATGATGATCTGGTTGTTGTCCTCCGGCGTGAGAGCCTGAACGTGCTCAGGTGCGAGCGGGATGGATGCATCGCCGAGTCGCGCCACATTGCCTTCAACATTGAACGTGGACAGGTTCATCGCCGGGGAACCGATGAAGCCGGCGACGAAGACGTTGACGGGCTCCTCGTACAGCTCGCGCGGAGTGCCCACCTGCTGCAGCACACCGAAGTTGAGCACGGCGATCCGGTCGCCCATGGTCAAGGCCTCGGTCTGGTCGTGAGTGACGTAAATGGTGGTCACACCCATGCGGCGCTGGAGGCTGGCAATCTGGGTACGAGTCTGCACACGCAGCTTCGCATCCAGGTTGGACAGTGGCTCATCCATGAGGAAGACCTGCGGCTCGCGTACGATGGCGCGCCCCATGGCCACACGCTGACGCTGACCACCGGACAGCGCCTTCGGTTTGCGGTCGAGGTACTCAGTCAGGTCGAGCGTTTTCGCGGCTTCCTCGACGCGGCGGTCGATATCGCCTTTATCCATGCCCGCGATCTTCAGGGCAAAACCCATGTTCTCGCGCACGGTCATGTGCGGGTACAGGGCGTAGTTCTGGAAGACCATGGCGATGTCGCGGTCTTTCGGCGACTCGTTCGTGACATCGCGGTCGCCGATCAGAATGCGTCCCTCGTTCGTCTCCTCCAAGCCTGCGAGCATGCGCAGCGCGGTGGATTTTCCGGAGCCAGACGGCCCAACGAGAACAAGAAACTCGCCGTCCGCGATTTCAAGATCGAGCTTATCGACGCTTGGTTTGACCGCCTTCGGATAAATCCTCGTGGCCTTGTCGTAGATCACCGTTGCCATATGCTTCTCCTCTGTTAGCCGGCGAACCCATCGGTTTAGTTTTCATCAAACCTTAGGTTGACCTTAACATCGGCGATTCACTTCCAAGGCATTCTGCAGCTATGGGCTTACTCACCCCCACTACCCCCGCGTCAACCGGGGCAAATTATTGCTCGTCGGTGTCGTTAGGGACGAAGATCGCGTCGATGATCTCGTGAACGTCGAGGGCAACGGTCTTCTGAGTTTGGTCCTCGAGGTTCTTGACGGTGATCTCTCCTGCTTCCAGCTCGCGTTCGCCGAGCACGAGGGCTGCAGCCGCGCCGGAGCGGTCTGCTCCCTTCATCGCTCCCTTAAGGCCGCGCCCGCCGTAGGACATGTCGGCGGAGATGCCGTTGGCGCGGAGCTCATCGATAAGCAATGCCATGCGCTTCTGGGCCTGCTCGCCAATGCCCACACCGTATGCAATAACGCGCTGGTCAACGCCCTCGATCTTCACTCTTTCAGCTTCCAGAGCGAGCACAGTGCGATCGACGCCGAGGCCGAAGCCGATGCCGGAGAGGTCTTGGCCGCCGATTTGGGCCATCAGGCCGTCGTAACGCCCGCCGCCACCGATGCCGGACTGTGCGCCAAGGCCGTCGTGAACGAACTCGAAGCACGTCTTGGTGTAGTAGTCCAGGCCGCGGACCATGCGCGGGTTGATGGTGTAGGCAATGCCGAGGTCATCGAGCGAGCCGCTGACCGTCTCGAAATGCGCACGGCACTCATCACTCAAGTGGTCGAGCATGAGCGGCGCGTCCGCGGTCATCTCCTGGACCTCGGGGCGCTTGTCGTCCAGGACACGCAAGGGGTTGATCTGCGCGCGGTGACGGGTTTCCTCATCCAGCGGAAGGTCCAGGAGGAAGTCCTGCAGTTTCTGGCGATAGGCCGGGCGGCAGGTGCTATCCCCCAGGCTGGTCAGCTCGAGGCGGTAACCGGTCAGGCCCACTGCGCGGTAGCAGCGATCTGCCAGGGCGATCACTTCGACGTCCAGAAGCGGATCATCAACACCGATCGCCTCCACACCGACCTGCTGGAGCTGGCGGTAGCGGCCGGCCTGCGGGCGCTCGTAGCGGAAGAACGGGCCGTAGTAGTTGAGCTTGACCGGCAGCTGGCCGCGGTCGAGATTGTGCTCGATGACGGCACGCATGACGCCAGCTGTGCCCTCCGGGCGCAGTGTGACAGAGCGGTCACCGCGGTCGGCGAAGGTGTACATCTCCTTCGAAACCACATCGGTGGACTCGCCGACACCGCGCGCGAAGAGCGTGGTGTCCTCAAAAATCGGCAACTCGATGTGCTGGTAACCAGCCAGCTGCGCCTGGCGGACGAACTCGGAGCGGACCGCATGGAACGTGGCGGACGTCGGCGGGACGTAATCCGGCACGCCCTTCGGGGCGCTCAGCGGCTGAAACTTCTCGGTCTTTTCGGGCTGGCCAGTGTTGCTCACGTCGGTCGATCTTAGCGCGCGGAGCGTGCCTCGATGAGAAACGGGTTCGTCCGACGTTCCTTGTCCATTGTGGTGGCTGCGCCATGGCCGGGTAAAAGGGTGAGCGAGTCGTCGAGGTCCCACACGGGCCCCGCCAAAGACTCATTCATTGCAGCCGGGTCGCCGAGTGGTAGATCTGTGCGGCCGATCGTCCCGGCGAAAAGAACGTCGCCAGTCAATGCCACGTTCTCCTCGTCATTGACAAGGATCGATGACCCCGGTGAGTGGCCGGGCGCGTGAACGATCCGGAAGTCGATCCCAGCAAACGTCATCGTGGAGCCAGCCTCAAGGTGGCGCAGATCTTCCGGCATCTTCATGTCGTCGGTGCGGAAAAGCTGCGCGAACTGGCCGGGTGCGCCCC
This sequence comes from Corynebacterium sp. CCUG 65737, assembly GCF_024454115.1. Lineage (NCBI taxonomy): Bacteria > Bacillati > Actinomycetota > Actinomycetes > Mycobacteriales > Corynebacteriaceae > Corynebacterium > Corynebacterium sp. CCUG 65737. Next base: position 23,676 of record NZ_JAGPZB010000004.1, on the reverse strand, counting down.
ACTTCGGGTCGAGCATGACTTCATCGTCAGGGTGGATGTAGACAGGCACGTCGAACTCAGCGCACTCGCGCGTGTGATCAATGTGGCCGTGGGTGAGCACAACGCACTCAAGCTGCGCACCGAACTGCCCCAAAAGTTCGCGCACCTTATCGACGGTGCCGAGCCCCGGGTCCACAACAAACGCCGCCGGCCGGTCAGACCCGTCCGCCGTGCCGACCACGACGTAGGTATTGGTCTGAAATGGCCCGGCAGTGAAACCAGAAAGCTGCATTACTTGCCCAGCGCTTCCTTGGCCGCGTCGTAGTCGGGCTCGTTCGCGATCTCGCCGACGAGTTCGGTGTGCACGACGTTGTGGTCCGCATCGGTCACCACGACGGAGCGCGCGAGCAGCCCCTCGATGGGCGAACCCTGCATGACCACGCCGTAGTCCTCGCCGAAGGTGGAGCGGAATGCGGAGGCGGCAACAACGTTGTCGATCCCCTCAGCCGCGCAGAATCGCTGCTGTGCAAACGGCAGGTCCTTGGAAATGCACAGGACCACGGTGTCGTCGACATCAGCGGCCACTTTGTTAAACGTGCGCACGGACTGAGCGCAGACGCCAGTGTCCAGGGACGGGAAGATGTTGAGCACTAGTTTCTTGCCAGCGAAGTCGGAGTCGCGGACAGTGCCCATGTCGCCGCCGACGAGCTCGAAGGACGGGATTGCGGAGCCCACTGCGGGCAATTCACCGGAAGTCGTGGTCGGTTCGTTGCGGAATGTCACCTTAGCCATGCGCCCCACAGTAAATAAGGGCGCGCAATCCCGCCACGATCGCTGAACACTCGACTCGCGACCCATCGCACCCCCGCGAAGCACCCACCGACTAGTCTTTTTATGCATTCGACCACCTAGGCCCATTACTTAAAGGGAGTTCACGTGACCAACAATGCACAGCGCGGTAAGGATGCTCTGAAAGAGCTCGACCGCGAGATCAAGGCGCGCGACCGCAAGGAGCAGCAGCGCCCCTGGACTATTGCGGCCCTGTCGCTGCTGGTGATTGCACTTGTCGGTGGCGGCATCTACTTGGCCGCAACCTGGGGCAGTGATGACGAAGAGATCTCGGCCGAGGAGCAGGAACAAGAGCAGACCGAGGAACAGCAGGAGATGGACCCGGTGGCCCTGTCCCGCCAACGCTCCGAGCCGTTGGAAGAGACAGTCTCTTGCACCTACGAAGAGGACGGCACGGACGAGTTCTTCAAGGGCCTGCCGGAGCAGGAGAACGTCTCCACCCAGGGCACGGTGGACATCACCCTGGACACGTCTGCCGGCCCGATCGGCATGACGCTGGACCGTTCCGTCTCCCCGTGCACGGTCAACGCGATCGAATACCTGGCAAAAGAGGGCTACTACAACGACACCATCTGCCACCGCATCACCACTGAAGGCATTCATGTCCTGCAGTGCGGTGACCCGTCCGGCACCGGTTCCGGCGGACCGGGCTTCAAGTTCGCCGATGAGTACCCGGTCGATGACCCAGCCGAGAACGAGAACATGACCTCCCTTTACGAGCGCGGCACCATCGCGATGGCCAACTCCGGACCGGGCTCGAATGGTTCCCAGTTCTTCCTCAACTACCAGGATTCTCCGCTCCCGCCGGCGTACACCTACTTCGGCACCATCAGCGACGAAGGCCTGGCGACTCTGGACAAGATCGCCGAGAAGGGCGTGAAGGAGCCGGAGAATGAAGAAGAGGCGATGGGCATGATGAGCCCGGGCGACGGCACCCCGGCTGAGGAAGTCCGGATCACCTCCGCAACGGTCGGATAACACCCCACATATGCGATCCCCCGCACAGTGATGATCATCACAGTGGCGGGGGATTTCCTTTTGCTTTTCGCTTTACGACGCTCCCAGCTCGCCCACGGCAAACATCCACCATTCCTTCAAGCACATAGACAATCGCCATGTCAGTTGGTTTTTCTCCGACCGGACAAGGAATGGACCGCTCTACCAGTAACTTTCGAGCTCAAACACAGATTTGCCCGGTTCCAAAGCAGAATCCGTCCAAATGTGGTGAATTCCCTGTGAACCACCTTGCCCGCCTGATACGCGATATGTAAGGTAACAACCGTCATAACGAGCTTCTTCTGAAAGGCATCCACATGAAGATCCGCAAGGGCCTCCTCGCCGCTGCAACCGCAGCAACCGTTTCCATCTCCGGCATGACCGCTCCGGCTTTCGCCGCGAGCAGCGACAAGCCCGCTACCGCCGTTGAGGCCACCGACGACACCACCACCGAAGGTAACGAAGAGGGCTCCTCGTTCAAGAAGTTCGGCGAGGACCTGAAGGCGGGTTCCTCCGATAAGGACGGCAACTGGGACCCGAAGAAAATCTCGGCTTGGATCGGTGTGTTCACCGCACTCCTTACCGCCGTCGGCGCTCTAATCAAGTTCCTCGACAAGAACTTCGACATCAAGTTCTAGGGCATCACCCTTGATCGGCGCCTAGTATGAGGCCATCCGGCCGCCGGGATTTCCCGGCGGTCTTTTTCATTGCGGTGGGGGCGCTTTAGGCGGTCACGCGGTAGACGTCGAAAACGCCCTCGATATTGCGCACCTGGTTCATCAGGGTGCCCAGCTGTTTGGTGTCTGAGACCTGGAATGTGAACCGCACGGTGGCGATGTGGTCGTCGTCGCAGCGATGGTTGAACGCGACGACAGGCAGCTTCTGGTCGTTGAGCACACGGGTGAGCTCAGCGAGCAAGCCTTGCTTGTCCAGCGCCTCCAACTGCATCGTGGCCAGGGAGACGCCGCCGTGGCGGGATCCGCGGTCCCAGGCGACGTCGATAAGCCGTGCTTCTTCCGCTCGAAGCTTGTCGGCGTTCGTGCAATCGGAGCGGTGCACCGAGACTCCCCCGCCGCGGGTGACAAAACCGAAGATCTCGTCCCCCGGCACTGGCTGACAGCAACGTGCAAGTTTCGCCATGACATCCGGGGATCCCTGCACCAGAATGCCGGGCCCGTCGGAGCTGCTGGGCGCCTTGGTCATTTCTGACATCGGGGTGCGCGCGGTGAGCGCATCGACGGCGTCATCCTCGTCGCCGAACATCTCGACGAGCATGCTCACAACGTGCTTGGCGGAGACCTGGCCGGCACCGATGGCTGCGTAGAGCGAATCGATGCTGTCGTGGTGCAGCTGAGCGGCAACCTTGTTCATGGAATCCGTCGTGAACAGACGGTGTAACGGCAAACCGCCGCGCTGCACCTCAGCGGCGAGCGCGTCACGCCCGGCTTCCAGGTGCACCTCGCGGCGCTCCTTGGCAAACCACTGGCGGATCTTGTTGCGCGCACGCGGCGAGACGACGAAGTCCTGCCAGTCGCGCGACGGTCCGGCGTTGGGGTCCTTAGAGGTGAACACCTCCACGCGGTCGCCTGACTTCAGTGTCGACTCGAGCGCGACCAGTTTGCCGTTGACCTTCGCGCCGATGCAGCGGTGGCCGACCTCCGTATGGACGGCGTAGGCGAAGTCTACCGGAGTGGACCCCGATGGCAGGTTGATCACGTCACCTTTCGGGGTGAAGCAGAAGATCTGGGCGGATGTCAGGTCGTAGCGTAGAGAGTCGAGGAACTCGTTCGGGTCGGCCGCTTCTTTCTGCCAGTCGAGCAACTGGCGCATCCAGGTCATCTGGTCCAGCTCGGCCTGGTCGCCCTTGTGCGAGCCCTTCGTCTCCTTGTAGCGCCAGTGCGCGGCCACGCCGAACTCGGCGTTATAGTGCATCTCGTGCGTGCGCACCTGGATCTCCAGGGGACGGCCCGAATCGTTCATCACCGTGGTGTGCAGCGACTGGTACACGCCAAAGCGCGGGTTGGAGATGTAGTCCTTGAACCGTCCCGGCATCGCCGAGTACATGGAGTGGACCACGCCGATCGCCGCATAGCAGTCGCTGACGTTGTCCACCAAGATCCGGATGCCCACCAGGTCGAAGATCTCGTTGAAGTCGCGGCCGCGCACCACCATCTTCTGGTAAATCGACCAGTAGTGCTTCGGACGGCCCATGACGTCGGCCCTGACACCGTTGGATTTCAGCTCGGTCTGAATCTCCGCGGTGATCTCCTTCAGGGCCCGGTCGCGCGAGGGGGCGCGCTCGGCGACAAGGCGCACGATCTCCTCGTACTTCTTCGGGTACAAGATGGCGAAAGCCAGGTCTTCGAGCTCCCACTTGACCGTTGCCATTCCCAGGCGATGCGCCAGCGGAGCGATGACCTCCAAGGTTTCGCGGGCCTTTTTCTGCTGCTTCTCCGGGGGAAGGAAACGCATCGTGCGCATGTTGTGCAGGCGGTCGGCCACCTTGATCACCAGCACGCGCGGGTCATGGGCCATGGCCACGACCATCTTGCGTACTGTCTCTGCCTCAGCGGCGGAGCCGAAGGCGACTTTGTCGAGCTTGGTCACACCGTCGACAAGCCGTGCGACCTCAGGCCCGAAGTCGTCCGTGAGATCCGCGAGCGAGTAGTCGGTGTCCTCCACCGTGTCGTGCAGCAGTGCGGCGACAACGGTGGTGGTGTCCATACCGATCTCCGCGCAGATGGTGGCCACTGCCAGCGGGTGGGTGATGTACGGGTCACCGGATTTGCGCGACACGCCCTCATGCAGGCGTTCTGCTGTGTCGTAGGCGCGGGTGAGAACCTCGGCGTCGGCCTTAGGGTGGTACTTCTTGTGGATCGCGAACAGAGGCTCCAGCACCGGGTTAGTCTTCGGGCGTCCACCGGTCAGCGACCGCGCGAGGCGGGCGGAAACGCTGCGCATGGACGCGCCCGATCGGCGTTGGGGCTTGTCGGTCGACGTCATACGGACATTCTAGGCTGCGTCCGGCTCACCGCTGTTAATGACCACGAGCGGAACATCGCCCAAGCGCTCACGTCCGCCCAAACCGGACACCTCGAGCACGACCACGCATCCGGCGACAGTGCCGCCAGCACGCTCAATCAAGTGGCGGGCGGCGACGAGGGTGCCACCAGTGGCCAAGACATCGTCGACAAGCACAATGCGCTTGCCCTCGACATTCATGCCCTCCGCCGGAATCTCCAGCGCTGCTTCGCCGTACTCGAGCGAGTACTCCTCACTGATCACCGGCGGAGGCAGCTTGCCCTTCTTGCGGATGGCCAAGATACCCAACCCCATCTCATAGGCGACCGCGGAGCCGAGCAGGAAACCGCGGGCGTCCAGACCGCCAATCATGTCGGCACCGAGGTTCTGGGACGCCTGGGCCATCTCTTCGATGACGATGTGGAGCGCGTCGCCGTCTGCGAGCACCGGCGTCAAATCCTCGAACAACACTCCCTCTTCGGGAAAGTCCTGCACGTAGCGCATCTTGTCAGCCAATGCCTCGCGCGCGCTGCGGTACTTCGGCTTACTGCCGTGCTCGTTAGCGAGGGCTTCTTCAGGGTTGTTGGCAGGGGTATTCACGGTGCGACAGCGTCCTTACGTGGATTGCGCGGGCTCAATACGGCTAGGCGGGGGTTCAGGATTCCGAACCGGGGACCAGCCAGCGGTCCATGTTCCAGCCAATCCCGACAGGGCCAGTGTAGACCACGACGTTCTGGATGTTCTTGTTCACAATGAACGTCCGCGGCTGCGCCGACAGCGGAATCGATGGGACCTCGTCCCAGAGGCGCTCTTCTTCCGAGCGCAGGCCGCTCAGCTCTTCGGAGCGAGCGTTGGAGGTGTCATACTCGCTCATCGGGTCCACGGCACCAAGGAACGCGTCAATCGGCTCAGATTCAGCGCGGTCATTCCAGGCCGGCTCAAGCTTCATCAGGTCGGCGCGGGTTTTCCCGGGGCCCGTCACGTCGGTGACAGTGATGCCGGCGGGTTCACACGCTTTCCGCATCTCTTCCACCATGGCTTGCATGCGCGGGCTCGGCGTCGCGTACCCCACGCGCAGCTCGAGGCCCGATGCAGATTGCGCTTCCTCGATGTTCTGCTCTATGTGCCGGTTCGCAATGTCGCCCAGGCGGCGCGCCAAAGGATCGTTGTGGTTGAGCACGTGCACAGGCGAGACGGGAACTTCAATCCCGGCAACGCGTGACGACGCTTCCGCCACCGCCTTATTATCAATGCACTTCGACAACGCCTGACGGTTCTCCTTGGTCGCCCACGGGCCTGCGTCGGCGAACACGAGCGTGTCCGTCATCTCCCCGATCACGGTCTGCAGCTCCTGGTGGCTTTCCGGAGCGTCACTGTCCTCCACGGACTGATCCTCGTTAGCCGGCTCAGTGTGGTCGGGGTTGTCACCGGCCACCGCGTCGTCGGCGTGCGCCCCCTCATCGGGCAGCGGCTCAGCGTGGAACCACTCCGGGTTGTGGTCATTGAGGTCAGCGACCATGAGAGCGCCGACGTTCTGCAACTCTGTCGAATCCTTCGACGGCGGCCAGACAACGATGCGGTCCATCTCCGGTGCGTCCCCGTAGTAGTTCTCGTTGGGGACTAAGGTGACCTCACCGCCCTCGCCCACGCTCTCAATCGAGTACGGGCCGAAGGACACCTGCAGCTCTGGATCGAACCCAGCCATGGTGAAGCCGTAGCGCCACACATCCGCCGTCCTTGCGAGGACGTCTTCATTCATGTCTTGCAGCGCGGTAGTCAGTTCGGCTTTGCTCATCCCCAGCTTGCGCGCGATCGCGTGCGCCGGCAGCACCGTTCCGGCGCCAAAGAGTTCGCGCCAGCGTCCACCCTTGCCTTCCTGGAACACGACCGTGAATTCTTTCGCGCCCGGCTTGCAGTCAACACTTTCCACCTGCTGCATCTGCGGCATGTGGGAGGAGAAAATCTGCGGGTTGGCACCAGCCGTGTAGGCAAGGGTGTAGTCGTCGCACGTCACCGGCTCACCGTCTGAGAACACAGCCTGATCGGACAGGGTGTACACGACTTGGCGCTGCGGGCCAGGGAGAACCTGCGTCTCCATCAGGTCGGTGTTCGGGATGCGTTGACCGGACGGCCCGGGAACGAAGACTCCGGGAAACACGCGGCCAGACAAGCGCTGCATCTTCAGGGAATCACCGACGTTTGACCCGGCGTTCGTGGTCACCAGCGGGTCCGACAGCTGGTAGCCGAAGGAATCAAGAGCATCAGCGCCGGAGGAGTCCTTTTCAGATTCACTGCACCCGCTCAACACCATCGCTGACACGGCAAGTATAGCCGCGACCTGCTTTCCACGGTTCCACCTCACGGGCAGTTCCCCTTCCTTCCGGACATTGTCTCGATAGCGTTTGAACTTAGGCTACAAACCAGCACACTAGCGCTGGCTCGGCCTCCACGTCGTGGTGGTTGTGCGTGCCGCATCGGTCTCGACCTCATTGTAGGAAGCCGACGTCACCGGAGAGGTCACCGTGCGCTTGGGCTTTCCACCAGCAACATCAGCGTTGTCGTCATCGTCGTCTTCCGCACCGTTCTTGCCGGCGCGGTAGTCAGCCACCGCTTGGTTGTGCCGCTTGTACTTGCTCTTCATGTTGGTCAGGCTGACCAGCAGCGGAGTAGCCAGGAACAGGGAGGAGAAAATGCCCTCCACAACGCCGATGAGCTGAATGAGCGCCAAGTCTTGCAGGGTGCCCACGCCGAGCATCCACACGGCGACAACCATCAGGGCGATGATCGGCAGCGCCGAGATGACAGAGGTGGAGATAGAACGCATGACAGTCTGATTGACCGCCAGGTTCGCTTCCTCGGCGTACGTCGACCTGCGCGAGTCCAAGACACCTTCCGTGTTCTCCTTGACCTTGTCAAAGACGATGACAGTGTCGTAGATCGAGAAGGTCAGCACGGTCAGCAGACCGATGATCATCGCCGGGGTGACTTCCAGGCCGAAGAGCGAGTAGATGCCCATGATGATAATGCCGTCGATAAGCAGGGCGAGCATGGCCGCGATCGCCATATTGCGCTGCAGACGAATAGCCACGTACGCGGCGGCTGCGATGAGGAAGATCACCATCGACAGGATCATGCGCTGAGTGATCGTGGAACCCCAGGATTCGGAGACAGTCGAGTCGCCAATGGCGTCAGGGGTCGCTTCGCCGGCAGCATCCTTCGGCTGGTGCTGCTCGTAGATGGCCAGGCGGGCGGCGTCGATCTGCTCCTGAGTAAGGTGCTCGGAGTTGATTTCCAGCGAGCGCGCGTCACCCGCACCGACGATCTGGGTCAGCTCCGGGGTGACACCCGTGGCGTCGACGAAGGTCTCCTCCACTTCCTCAGCCACAAGATCGCCGGCCGGCATCGTCATCTTGGTGCCGCCCTCGAAGTCGATGCCCAGGTTGAAACCGCGAATGAGCATGGCCGCAATCGAGATGACCAGCAGGGCGACGGTGATCAGGTACCACAGCTTCGAACGGCCGACGAAGTCGATCGCACCGGATCCCTCATACAGGCGCTCCATACCCTTGGTGGCCGTGGTCTGCTTCGTCTGCGTGGTCTTTGCCGCCGTGGCAGCAGAGTCGGAGGTAGTAGCTCCGTTGTCGTGAGCGTTGACGGAGGTAGTCATGGTTACTTCTCCTCTTCGTTGCCGGCGGTAAAGCGCGTGCTGCCGCGCGTAGCATCGGTGCGGATGGAGGCCGGTGCGGTACTGGGATCAGAGTCGCTGACCGGGACTCCGGTCGTGTCCTGGGATGTTTCGACGATCTTGAGATCGCTGTCTTCCAGGTCCTCGTTGGCTCCTGCGGTCACCGGAGCACCGGCGCCGACGAGTGCCGGCTGCTTTGCCCGGCGCACGGACTTCCTCGGGTTGGCATTCTTGGATTTCGCTGCCTCGAACGCTTTGCCCATACCGTTGACGGACGGCTTGGCCCAGAACGGGTTGCGGGACGCGAGAATCATCAGCGGTGCAGTGACCAGGAAGGTCACCAACAGGTCGAAGATCGTGGTCAGACCCATGGTGAAGGCGAATCCCTTGACCTCACCGACAGCGAGGATGTAAATCACCACGGCACCAATGAGCGTGACGATGTTACCGGTGACAATAGTGTCCTTCGCACGATCCCAGCCATTGAGGGTTGCAGAACGCAAAGTTCTACCGCGGCGGACCTCATCCTTGATGCGTTCGTAGAGGACCACGAAGGAGTCGGCGGTGGTACCGATACCGATGACCAAACCGGCCACACCCGACAGGTCGAGCGTGTAGCCGATCCAGCGCCCCAGCAGCACGAGGGCGCCGTACACCAAGGCGCCAGCGGCGAACAGGGTGAACAGTGAGATCACACCGAACAGGCGGTAGTAGTAGAAAACGTAGGCGGCCACAAGCAACAGGCCGACGAGACCTGCGATGATGCCTGCGTTGAGGGAGGCGACACCCAGTGACGGCGGAACCGTCATTGCAGTTCCACCCGGTTCGCCGTTCTCACCGGCAAACGACAGCGGCAATGCACCGTAGCGCAGGTTGTTCGCCAGAGTTTCAGCTTCCTCCTCGGTGAACTGCCCGGTGATGGAGGTCGCGGAACCGACTGGCGTCGGCGACTGAATCTGCGGGGCCGAGATGACCTGCGAGTCGAGCGTGATGGCGACCTGTTGGCCCACCATGGCACCAGTCAGTTCAGCCCAGGTGGACGAGCCGTTGAACTCACCGTCCTGTTTGAAGGCGAAGTTGATCTCCATCTGGCCTGTCTGCGGGTTGAACCCGCCCGTGATCGGACGGTTGGTGTCAATCTCGCTACCGGTCAGGCGCGGTCCCTCGGGATCTTCCACGCCCTGCAGCAGTGGAACGGCCTCGAGCAGCATCGGTTGGCCGCCGCTGGAATCGCAGGCCACCAGGGGCTTGGTCGGATCGTCGGTACCCGCCAGCGGATCGGCCGGGACAGTGCCATCTTCGCCCTTCGGCGTGCACAGAGCCTGCATGAGGATGGTGGCGGCCTGCAGCTTCGTCGGGTCATCAGACTGACGGTCCTCGCGGAGCATCTCCGTAGTCTCCTGGCGGAAGTCAGACGCCTCGAGGGTGTTGTCCGGTTCCGGCTTCGGCTGAGCGGTGATCTCCGGGGCCTCGATCGGCTCTGGCAGTTCCATCCCTTCCGGGACCTCTTCGCCCTGCTCTTCTTGAGCCTTCTTCATGGCCTCGATCTGCTCATTCATGCCGTCAGCGAACTGCTTGACGGTAGTCTCCGCCTCCTCCGGGGTGAGTACGCGGTATTCGACCCAGCGGTTGGCCATCTCACCGAAAACGTCCGGGAACGCTTCCTGATCGATCATCGGGCTTTGCTGGCCGACCGGGCGGAACAGCAGCTGGGAGGTTTGGCCGATGTTGCGTACTTCGGAGGTGTCCTCACCAGCGACCGTGATCACCAAGGTGTTGCCGTCGACGACAACAGATGCGTCGGACACGCCCATACCGTTGACGCGGTTCTCCAAAATGGTGCGGGCCTGATCGAGCTGCTCCTGCGTGGGTTGCTCGCCCTGAGGCACCAGTGTGACACGGGTACCTCCCTGCAGGTCGATACCCAGCTTCGGAGAAGCCGTCCTATCCCCAGTGAAGAACACTAGGGCGTAGGTAGCCACGACAATGAGCGCGAACAGCGCCAGCGCACGTGCCGGCCACGCCCGTTTCGATCCCCCCTCGCGGGAGGATCGTTTCTTGGAAGTCTTCGAAGTCACGTACGTGCTCTCCTCATAACCTGCTGCGTCAACCCCGCCGTGCTCCGCAAGCCATGGTCGGCCCCGGGGCATGGCGGGGAAAAATCTTCAAAAGGTGATCGTACGGCATGGACCCGGATTTGAATAAGCCGGTTCCGGCCGGGTGCTACGGGCGCGGATCCTGCTCCGGGTCCACGTAGCCCTCGGGGTGCTCACCATCGTCAGCACTAAAACCGTCAGCACTACCGGCATTCTCAGCGCCCGGCTGCACTGTTTCATCGTCGATAATCTTCATCACACCGGCGCGGTCCATGGTCACGACAGCGCCCGGGGCGAGTTCCACTTCCACAGTTTGCTCGGTGCCGCCGACAATCTCTCCGTAGAAACCGGAGACAGTGAGGATGCGATCGCCCGGCTTCGCAGACGCCTGCAGTTGTTTGGCCTCAGCGATGCGTTTGCGGTTCACCCGCGACATCACAATCATGGGCAGCGCGAACAGGGCGAAAACAAGAAGCAGAAGAATTAAATCCATGGCTCCTCATTGTGGCATAGCTCAGTCAGTACAAATGGAGCTGTCCCGGCGCTTCCGGCGGCGGTGTCATTCCAAGGTGGTGCCAGGCCGAGGCAGTAGCCACACGCCCACGTCCTGTGCGCGCCATTAACCCAGCGCGAACAAGGTACGGTTCGCAGACCTCTTCAACTGTCGACGGTTCCTCCCCGACCGCAATCGCCAACGTGGACACGCCCACCGGGCCACCCCCATGAGACTTGATCAAAGTCTCCAGCACGGCCCGGTCAAGGCGATCGAGTCCGAGCTCGTCGACGTCGAAAACCTCGAGAGCTTGTTGGGCCGCCTCGACCGTGACGCGGCCGTCGCCGTTGACCTCAGCCCAGTCGCGCACGCGGCGCAGAAGACGGTTGGCAATACGGGGTGTGCCGCGCGAGCGGGAGCCGATCTCCACCGCGGCGTCGCGGTCGATGTCCACCCCGAGGATCGATGCCGCACGTGTGATCACCCGGGTCAAGTCGTCTACGTCGTAGAACTCCATCTGCGCAGTGAACCCGAAGCGGTCGCGCAGCGGCCCGGTGAGCATGCCCGCTCGCGTGGTGGCGCCCACGAGGGTGAACGGCGGAATATCCAGCGGGATCGATGTTGCTCCCGGCCCTTTGCCGACGATGACGTCAATGCGGAAATCCTCCATTGCCATGTAGAGCATTTCTTCGGCGGGCCGGGCGATGCGGTGAATCTCGTCGATGAAGAGCACGTCGCCTTCCATGAGGTTCGACAACATCGCCGCCAGATCGCCCGCACGCTCCAGCGCGGGACCAGACGTCATGCGTAGCGACGTCCCCAGCTCCTGCGCAACAATCATCGCCATCGTCGTTTTACCCAGGCCGGGCGGGCCGGACAGCAGAATGTGGTCGGGAACGACATTGCGCTTCTTCGCGCCTTCGAGCACGAGACCGAGCTGCTGGCGGACTTTCGGCTGACCGATGAACTCATCAATCGACTTCGGGCGCAGTGCTTTCTCGAAGTCGCGTTCCTCGGTGTGCTCAGTGGCGTCGATAGGCGAATTGACCTGGCGCGCGAGCTCCGGCGGAAGTTCGAACTCAGTCTTTTCCACATCCGACATTTACTTCTTCCCCAATCTGTTCAGCGCAGCGCGCAGCAAGACAGAAGATTCAGCACCGTCGTTCTCTGCCGCGACAGCATCGACAGCAGCCCGCGCGCTCTTCTCCGGGAAGCCCAGTCCGACAAGAGCTTCCACGACCTGCTCCGTCGCGAACGAGCTTCCGCTTATCGGCGGCACCTCCCCAGCGCCCTGCGGCGCCTCCGATTGAGCTGCCCCCGGGTAGAGCCCCTGGAGCTTGTCCTTGAGCTCGAGCACCATGCGGTCAGCCATCTTCTTGCCCACACCCGGAATCGACTGGATCGTCTTCGCGTCCCCGGAAGTGATGTGGGCGGCCAACTCACCTGGGGTGAAGACAGACAAAGCGGCGATGGCCAGTTTGGGTCCGAGCCCCGAGACTGCGGTGAGTCGATGAAACATGCTGCGCGCGTCATCGTCAGTGAACCCGTAGAGCGTCATGTCGTCTTCGCGGACCACCAAAGTGGTCAGCACACGGGTGGTCTCCCCGCGGACTAGACGGGCCAGCGTCGGCGGCGGGGCCAGGAAACGGTACCCCACCCCAGCGCATTCGATGACCGCGTGGTCCAAGCCGATGGAGATGACCTCGCCGTTGAGCGAATCGATCATGGGTTCACTACGCCTTTCCTGTGGTGGAGTTCAAAGCCAACGCTGCGGCGTTGCCGCGCGCGAGCAACGGGGCGCGCCAGCAATGGCACACAGCGATTGCTAGCGCGTCAGCGGCGTCGGCTGGTTTCGGTGGCGCGCCCAGCCCGAGGATGCGGGTGATCATGGACGTCATCTGCTTCTTGTCCGCGCGCCCGTTTCCCGAGACAGCCTTCTTGACCTCGGACGGGGTGTACATGTGCACGGGGATGTCGCGCTTCGCCGCCGCCAGCACCATCACGCCCACCGCATGGGCGGTATGCATGACTGTGGAGACGTTGCCGCGTTCGAAAATGCGCTCCATGGCGATCACGTCCGGCTGGTAGTCGTCGATCCACTCTTCCACCGCCTGCGACAGACGCAGCAGACGGTGCGCCAGTTCAGCATCGGAGGGGGTGCGCACAACACCCACCGCCACAGGAATGACCTGGCGTCCCTTCCCAGCCTGAATGACAGACAGGCCGCACCGGGTCAAGCCCGGGTCAATGCCCATCACACGCAGGCCTTCGAGGTTCATCGCTCCCCTTGTCCACCCCGACCTTCGGAGTCACACATTTGTTCTACCACACGGTGTGGACACAACCGGGAACCGACGTACTCTGCTTACTCTGCTTACTCTGCGGCCAGAGCTTGCGCCACCTCGTCGGAAAGCGTCATGTTGGTGTAGACGTTCTGGACATCGTCGGAGTCCTCCAACGCGTCGATAAGCTTCTCCAGCTTCTTCGCGCCATCGAGATCCAGATCGACCTCGACCGAAGAGCGGAAGTCTTGCTCGGTCTCCTCGACCTCAATGCCAGCTTCCTGCAGTGCGTCGCGCACGGCGTGCAGGTCACTTGCCTCGGAGACGACCTCGAAAGACTCACCCAGGTCGTTGACTTCCTCGGCACCAGCCTCAAGCACTGCCAGAAGGACATCGTCCTCAGTCAGCTCGCCCTTGGTCACGGTGTTCACGCCTTTGCGGGCGAACATGTAGGCCACAGAACCGGACTCTCCCAGGTTGCCGCCGTTCTTCGTCATGGCGGTGCGGACCTCAGTGGCCGCACGGTTGCGGTTGTCCGTCAGGCACTGAATCAACATGGCCACGCCGTTGGGCCCGTAGCCCTCGTACGTGATGTCTTCCCAGTCGGAACCGCCAGCTTCTTCGCCGGAACCGCGCTTGCGTGCACGCTCAATGTTGTCGCCGGGAACGGAGGCCTTCTTGGCCTTCTTGATCATGTCGTCCAAGGTCGGGTTGCCCGCCGGGTCACCACCGCCAGTGCGTGCCGCGACCTCAATGTCCTTGATCAGCTTCGCCCACAGCTTGGAGCGCTTCGCGTCGTTAGCCGCCTTCTTGTGCTTCGTGGTTGCCCACTTTGAGTGGCCTGCCATGTGCCTCTCCCCTCTACGCGGTGATGAAGTGTCGGCTGTTCAGTATACGGAGGGGTGCCACAGCCACTTACTTGAAGGCCGGTTTGCCTTCCTCCAGTGTCCGCGTGAGCCCTTCCTGCACAACCATTGCTACTAGGTTGCCTTCCCGGTCGAAGATGCGGCCCTGGGTCAACGCGCGGCCAGCGTGCGCTGACGGTGAGACTTGGTCGTAGAGCATCCACTCGTCGGCGCGGAAAGGACGCAAGAACCACATCGCGTGGTCCAGCGACGCCATTTGCACATGCGCATCACGGTGCGGAACCAGCGCGGAGTGCAACAACGTCAGGTCCGACATATAGGCCAGGGTGCAGATGTGGAATGTTTGGTCGTCGGGAAGCTCCTTCTTGGAGCGGAACCACACGACTTGCTGGCTGGGCGTGTACTTGTTGTGGTCGAACTCGTCCTCGGGCACGATGCGCACGTCCCAGTCCTTCGCCCACAGCTTGAAGAATTTCAGCGGGCCGTCCACCTGCTCCAGCGGAACCACGTTCTCCGGGTCCGGGACGGTGCGCATCGTGTCGGAGTGCTCAATGCCGTCATTGTCGGTGACGTGGAAGCTGGCCTCCATGTGGAAGATGGCCTTGCCGTCCTGGATTGCGCGCACAACACGGGTGGCAAAGCTGCGGCCGTCACGCACCCGCTCAACAACGAAGATGGTGTCCTTGTCGGACTGGCCGGGCCGGACAAAGTACCCATGCAGGGAATGAACGATCTTGTCGTCCTCCACTGTTTTCGTGGCCGCGGACAAGCACTGCGCGGCGACCTGTCCACCGTAGGTGCGCTGCAGACCGGTGAATACGCCCGTGCCGCGGAAGATGTCGGAGTCCAGCTGCTCCAGATTCAGGATCTCATCAATGGTGGGTACTACGAAGTCCATGAACAAACACCTTAGCCCGAGTGAACCTCTCTCGGAGGCTGCGGGCAAAATTCCGGCATTGGTGCTGTACCGGCCAACCGCAGCGCTCTCACCCCCGGTTTGAGGCGCACGGCGCGCGCCGCTGACACAGCATCGTTGTACAAGCGCAGCGCTAAACCCACGCGTTCGTCGGCGCGCGCGAGTTCCGCCGCCTGCACCCGGGACGACAGGGTGGGTAGCTGGTCGAGCACGCGCCTTTCCGCCAGAAGCCGGTCATGAAACTGTGCTGGGGCAAACCCGATGCTCTCCGCCTCCCGGGCTGCAGGCGCAAGCGGCGGGCACAGGGCGGCGACAACCGCCATGCGGCGGTCCAGAGCTGCCCCTAAGCCGTCATGCGCGCGGTCGAGACGGATGTGGAGCCGGTCGAGACGGCGGGCCGTGAGCACTGCCCACAGGGACACAATCGCTAGGACAGCAACAATCACGCACACAACCGCGATCAATGGTTCCACGATTGCCCTCCCATCACGGTTTCATACACTTCCATCACCTCGCGGGAGACGACATCCCAGTCGTAGCGAAGAGCGCGGGCCTGCCCGGCGCGGGCCAGCTGTACGCGCGCCGATGGGTCTTGGATGAGTCCGGCAAGGGTGGCGGCAAGAGCATCAGAGTCCCCCACCGGGAAGAGAAGGCCCGCTGGGGTGTCAGATTCTGTGTCGCAGACGGCAGCGAACGCTTCAATGCCGCTGGCAACAACAGCACACCCTGCAGCCATTGCTTCCACGAGGACGATGCCGAAGGACTCCCCACCGGTGTTCGGTGCGACATAGATGTCCGCCTCCCCGAGGATCTGCGCTTTCTCCTCCTCGGTGACCCGTCCAGCGAAGTCGACACCGGGAACCTCGCGGTGGGTGCCTCCCCCGACGACGGTGACGCGGAAGTCGCAGTTCACCATGGCCCGCAACCTCGCAACCGCATCGAGGAAAACGTCCAGCCCTTTGCGGGGTTCGTCGAGACGCCCAAGAAAGACAATGTTCACTGGGCCGCTGTCACTGTGTCGCTGCGCGTCACGGAACCGTGCGCTCTCCACCCCGTTGGGGATGAGCAACGGGTCCCCACCAAGCTGCTCCACTTGCCAACGGCGGGACATCTCGCTGACGGAAATCCCCGCGTCGATTTTCTCCAGTGCGGGCCGCAGGAACGGCCTGGCGAGTTTCAATAAGGTCGATGACACCGCCGACGCGTGGTACGTCGCCACCACCGGGCCGCGTGCCACGATGAGCGCGGCGAGGGAGTAGCTGGGGGCGTTCGGCTCATGCAGGTGAAGGACGTCGAAGTCCCCGGCGCGAAGGAAGTCCCGCACGACCCGGAAGGTCTTCGGCCCGAACGCGATGCGCGCCACCGAGCCGTTGTAGCTCAGCGGCACAGTGCCCCCACCGAGCGTCACGTAGTCCGGCACTTCTGACGGGTCCGTCCCCGGCCCGAGCACAGCGACCTCGTGCCCCTGGCTGATGAACACCTCTGCGAGGTCGAGAATGTGCGCCTGCACCCCGCCGGGGTGGTCGAAGGAATACGGGCACACCATGCCAATTCGCATTCCGGCCTCACTCCCCGTACGTGCGAGGCTTGCGGGTTTTCTTGTCGGCAAGAAAGACCGGCTGCAGCGCATGCCAGTCCTGGGGGTGGGCGGCGATGTTCGCGGCGAAAAGATCCGCCACGCGCTGCGTTGTCTCCTCGACGGTGGTCACCTCCACCCCCGGGGAGCCCGAAAGCCCCCAGCGCGGATCACGGTCCGTACCCATGAACCATGAGTGCGCCACATGCAGCCCGGCGCCGGTCTCCAAAGCGAGCTTCGCCGGGCCTGCCGGGAACGTCGCCTGCTCACCGAAGAAGGACACGGGCACACCCCGCGGCGTCATGTCGCGCTCCCCCATAAGGCACACCACCCCGCCGGCAGCCAGTACCTCTTTCATCTGCTGGTACGGCGGCACCTTTTCCCCTGTGGCGGCGAGAACGTTGAATCCGAGTTGCTGCCGGTAGTCCACGAATGCGTCGAAAAGCACTTCGGGCTTGAGCCTTTCTGCGACGGTGGTGAAGCCGCCGTAGCGCTGCACGAACCACATGCCCGCCATGTCCCAGTTCCCGGAATGCGGCAGCGTGAGAATGAGGCCTTTGCCGCGCGCGAGGGTGGCATCGACGTACTCGCGGCCAGTGACGTCTTCGTCAAGCCGCGCCATGAGTGCCTCATTCCCCGCGATCGCCGGCAAGCGGAACGCTTCGCGCCAATAGCGCGCGTACGAGCGTATCGACGCCCGCACCAACTCCCGCGTCACATTCTCCGCCCCCACAACCCTGGTGAGATTGCGGCGCAGCATCTCCGGCCCCGTGCCCTTGCCGGAAGCGTAATCCGCACCCGCGTTGAACACCGCGACTGCCAGAGGATCCGGCATGCGGCGCACGAGTTTCCACCCGGCGATGTAACCCGCGGCGCTGAGCTTTTCGCCGATGCTCTCTTTAGACATTGGCTGCCTCCGGAGTGCCGGCGGGCGCGGCAATGCGCTGCTGCGCGCGGGGATCGCGGGAGGCTATGATCAACCGCTGCACCACCGTGAACACGGAGCCAACCATGAGCAGCCATAGCGCGCATTCAATCGCGTGCGGTACACCAAGCCCCTCTAAGAACAGTCCGACCAGCGACACGATGAGCCGCTCGGGGCGTTCCACCAAGCCACCGTCGACTTTCAAACCGCCCGCTTCCGCGCGCGCCTTGATGTAGCTAATGGTTTGCGAGAGCACGAGGACAGTAAGGGCAACGACGATATGCGCCGGGTGCGCCTGGTCGACGTAGATGAGCCAGAGGCAGATGGCGCCGAACAGTGCGCCGTCGGTAAGCCTGTCGCAACTCGCGTCCAACGTCGCGCCAAACGCGGTACCGCCTCCGCGCAGACGCGCCATCGTGCCGTCGACCATGTCGAAGGCGGAGAAGAACGCGATGAGTACCGCCGCCCACACCAACTGATCCGCAGGAATGAGCACGACGGTGACGGCGATCGCGGCAAGCGTTCCCAGCAGCGTCACGGCGTTGGGACTCAGGCCCATGCGCAGAAGAAGCTTTGCGACGGGCTCAGCCACCGGCGCCGCCGTCTTCCTCCCATGCACACTAAGCACGGGCGTCCTCATCGCAGATTTCGGCCCACGCCTCCGCAAGCAGTGCGCGCGTGTCCTTGAGCAGCTGCGGCAACACTTTGGTGCCACCGATGACGGTCATGAAATTCGAGTCCCCTGCCCACCGAGGTACGACATGGAGATGCAGGTGGTCACCGACCGAACCACCGGAGGCCTTGCCTAGGTTGAGTCCGACATTGATCGCCTCCGGCTGGGACACGCGCTTAAGGGTGCGCACCGCCAACTTGGCGAAGACAGCCATCTCCGCCGTCTCCTCTTCCGACAGCTCCTCAAGATCCGCAATCTTGCGGTACGGCACGACCATGAGGTGCCCGGCGTTGTACGGGTACAGGTTGAGCAGCGCGTACACCGTCTCCCCGCGGGCGATGATCAGCCCGTCCTCATCCGATTCCTCCGGGGCAGCTAGGAAGGGGTCTTCGTGTCGCTTCTGCTGGCCAGGGATCTTCGAGATGTAGTTCGAGCGGTACGGTGCCCACAGGCGCGTGAGCCGGTCCGGCTCGCCCACGCCCTGGTCGACGTACGCTTGGCCGTTATTGTCGCTGTGCCTCAATGGACACCTCGTTCGGCTGCTCATTGTTGTGGCTGTCTACCCACTGGCTGATCAGCTCGATCGCCTCATCCACGGGCACACCGTTGACCTGGCTGCCGTCGAGGAAACGGAAGCTCACCGCGTCCGCCTCCACATCGCGCGCGCCGGCGAGCAGCATGAACGGCACCTTGCCGGTGGTGTGGTTGCGGATCTTCTTCTGCATGCGGTCATCCGAGTGGTCCACACTCGCGCGAATGCCGCGTTTACGCAGCTTGTCAGTGACGGCATCCAAGTGCGGCGCGAACTCGTCTGCCACCGGGATGCCCACCACCTGGCGCGGTGCCAACCAGGCGGGGAACGCGCCGGCGTAGTGCTCTAGGAGCACGCCGAAGAAGCGCTCGATAGAACCGAACAGGGCGCGGTGAATCATCACCGGGCGCTGCTTGGTGCCATCGGAGCTCGTGTACTCCAAGTTGAAGCGGTCCGGCAGGTTGAAGTCCAGCTGAACGGTGGACATCTGCCAGGTGCGGCCGATCGCATCGCGCGCCTGCACCGAAATCTTCGGACCGTAGAAGGCAGCACCCGCCGGGTCCGGCACCAGCTCTAGGCCCGACTTGGTAGCCACGGACTCCAGGATGTTCGTCGAACGCTCCCAGATGTCGTCGTCGCCGATGTACTTCTCCGAATCCTTCGTCGAAAGCTCCAGGTAGAAGTCATCCAGGCCGTAGTCCTGCAGCAGGGAAATGATGAACCCGAGGACGTCAGTCAGCTCTTGCTCCAGCTGGTCCTCAGTGCAGTAGATGTGCGCGTCGTCCTGCGTGAAGCCGCGGGCACGGGTCAGGCCGTGCACCACGCCGGACTTCTCATAGCGGTAGACGGTGCCGAACTCGAATAGGCGCAGCGGCAGCTCGCGGTAGGACCGCCCGCGGGAGTCGAAGATGAGGTTGTGGAACGGGCAGTTCATCGGCTTGGCGTAGTAGTCCACCGGTTGCTTGACGCAGTTGCCGTCCTCATCCCACTCACCGTCGAGCTGCATTGGCGGGAACATGCCGTCGGCGTACCAGTCCAGGTGACCAGACTGCTGGAACAGGTCACCCTTGGTCACGTGCGGGGTGTTGACAAACGAGTAGCCCGCCTCCAGGTGGCGCTTGCGGGAGTGGTTTTCCATCTCCATGCGCACAATGCCGCCGTCCGGGTGGAAGACCGGCAGACCGGAGCCGACCTCGTCCGGGAAGGAGAACAGATCCATCTCGGCACCGAGGCGGCGGTGGTCGCGCTTCTCCGCCTCCTCCAGCATGTGCTGGTACTCCTCGAGCTTCTCCTTGGTTTCCCAGGCAGTGCCGTAGATGCGCTGCAGACCGGCGTTGGACTGGTCGCCGCGCCAATAGGCTGCCGACGAACGGGTCAACGCAAAGGCTGGAATGTACTTCGTGGTGGGCACGTGGGGGCCGCGGCACAGGTCGTGCCAGACGACCTCGTCGGTACGCGGGTTGACGTTGTCGTAGTGGGTCAGGTCACCGGCACCAACTTCAGTGGCCTCGTCAGAATTCGGATCGACCGAGCCCTTGTCCTGGATCAGTTCAAGCTTGTACGGCTCGTTCTTCAGGTCTTCCGCTGCTTCCTCGGTCGAGGCGTAGACACCACGGACGAATTTCTGGCCCTGTTTGATGATCTTCTTCATCCGCTTTTCCAGCGTCTTCAGATCCTCAGGAGTGAACGGCTCCTTAACGTCGAAGTCGTAGTAGAAGCCGTCGTTAATCGCGGGGCCGATACCCAACTTCGCGTCGGGGAATTCCTCCTGGACAGCCTGCGCCAGCACGTGCGCGCAGGAGTGGCGGATGACGCTGCGACCCAGTTCCGTGTTAGCCGCTACCGGCATGAAGGTTGCAGTTTCCTCGGGCACATGGGAAAGGTCCTTGAGAGTGCCTTCCTCATCCTGGACGACCACAATGGCGTCTTCACCCTTATTCGGTAGGTTCAACTCCCGCATTGCCGCCCCGACCGGGGTACCGGCAGGAACCTCGAAAGGCTCGAAAGCTGGGGCTGGGGACATCCCGCTCGACATATCTGTTTCAGCGCTCCTTTGCGCTCGCGCACCGGCGGCATACCTGGCCGCTGGCACTGGTCTTGGTGCTTCGCGTGTGCGATCTTACCCCGGGCCGATCACAGACCTGCTAGTTGCGCGGATCTACACCGTCTTCTCCGTCGGTTTCACGCTCGGCGGTGCCGGCTCCCTGGGTGCCTTCCCCTGCCGTGTAGCCGGCTCCGGTGTGGCCGGAGCGGTTGTACTGGTTGCCTTCTTTTGCTTCGTTGTAGTCCAAGTCGCGGATCCGCTTATCCGCTTTCTTATGTTGTTGGCGCTTGCCCATCGCAGCAATGCCCACACCACCGAGCAGCAGGACACCCATGAGTAGCCACAGCCAGGTGTAGCCCCCGTCGGTCACCTCATCGGAGTTCTGCGATGTCTCGTCAGACCCCACTTCAGAAGAGTCCTCCTGGTGCACGGTCGCGTCTTCGGTTTCCTGGGCAGCCTGCATTCCGTCGGGGGCATAGGTGAACGAAGTCATGCCCTTTGTCGCGTGCCCGTCGGAGGACGTGATCTGGAAGCCGATCCGGTAGTCGCCCGGCTCTGGGTTCAGACCGTCCGGCACATCGATGCTCACGTTGCGGCCGTCTATCTCAGGCTCGCCGCTGAACAGTACCTCGTCGTCGGAGATGCGCGACAGCGCGAAAGTGTTGAAGTCCGGTTTCGGATTCCCGGAAAACTCGAGCGTCAATTCCTCGGGGAACTCCGTCACCGTTTCCTCAATGCCCGGTGTCGCGCCGACCACTGAGTCGTGAGCGTGCGCCAACGGCGTGGCCGCCAATGCGAGTGCGGGTGCGGCAACGATGAGCGCCATACTGCGGCGGCGCAATCCAGCCATGGGAGTCTCCTTAGCGTCTTAACGTCTCTGCTGCGAAACTGCGAATCTGCGAAACTGCGAACAGTCAGGGTCATATCCAGGCTAACTGCTGTTGCAGTAGAACTGGACAAAGCGCCCACAAGCTCCGGGTGGTTCGGGGCTCGACTTGCCCGACGCGGTTTCGCGGGGTAGGTTAACCGGGTGTCCCGCGATCGTGTCCCCACCGCAAGTAGTTGGCCGTTTTTCACGGTCATCTCCCTCGGCTTGGTCATGGTCGCGCTGGATAACTCGATCCTGTACACCGCGCTTCCAGCGCTGAACGCGCAGCTCGGCGCCACTCCGCTGGAATCGCTGTGGATCATCAACGCCTATCCCCTTCTCATCACCGGACTGTTGCTGGGGACGGGCACGCTTGGCGACAAGATCGGCCACAAAAGAATGTTCCTCATCGGCCTAGTCATCTTCGGTCTCGCCTCGCTCGCTGCCGCATTCGCCCCCTCCGCGTGGGCGCTTGTCGCGGCGCGTGCGGTGCTCGGCACCGGGGCTGCTGCGATGATGCCGGCAACACTGGCGTTGATCAACCAGATCTTCATCGAGGAGCACGAGCGCAACGTCGCCATCGGCATCTGGGCGTCGACAGCAATCATCGGCGCAGCTGCCGGCCCGCTTGTCGGCGGTCTCCTGCTCGAGTTCTTCTGGTGGGGCTCCGTCTTCCTCATCAATGTCCCCATCGTCGCCGTTGCACTCGCCGGTACAGTCCTCCTCGGCCCGCCGAATAAGGCCAACCCCGCCAAACATTGGGACTTCATCAGCTCGGCCTACGCCCTGTTGGCGTTGTCGGGCCTGACCATGACCATCAAGGAAGCCACCCGCACCGGGTCCGGAAACGCGCTTCTCATCGGTGCTGTGATCGCAACAGTCGTTGGAGCTGTCGCTTTCCATCAGCGGCAGAAGCGTCTCGACGACCCCCTTCTCACCTTCGACATCTTCCGCAGCCGCATCTTCGCCGGCGGCGTCCTCGCAGCGACGGGCGGCATGTTCGTTCTCATCGGCATGGAGATGACTTCCACCCAACGCCTTCAGCTTGTCGACGGCTTCTCCCCCTTCCACGCCGGCCTCTCCATCGCCGCAGTCGCACTGGTGGCATTCCCGTTCTCCATTGCAGGCGGGGCGTTGCTCGATCGGATCGGGTTCCTCAGCATCATTGGCTCCGGCTTTCTCGCCAACGCCCTCGGTGCCGTCATGTCCTGGTGGGGATCCCAATCGGACAGTTTCCCGCTCTTCCTCGCCGGCTTTCTTATCCTGGGTGCGGGCTCGAGCTTCATCATGTCGGTGTCCTCCATCGCCATCATCGGTGCTGCCCCGCTGGAGCGCTCCGGCATGGCCGCCGGCGTTGAGGAAGTCTCTTACGAGTTCGGCACACTCATTACCGTCGCCATCACTGGCTCCATTTTGCCTGCCGTCTACGCGTCCAACCTGCCGCCCGAGCTTGCTAGCGCCGGCATGGACGCCATGTTCAACCCCACCACCAACCCGCTCGCCTCTCCTGCGTACACCCACGCGCACGAGGTGGTCATTCTCTTTGTCGCCACAGCCGCCGCCCTCTTCGGAGTCGCTACGGCATGGTGCTTCCGCGGGAATCCGAAGTCTGCAGTGCCGCGCTAGACCGGCCGGCCCGCCGCTTCCCGATTGACTAGTTCTCAACGACTAGATCGTTGCTTTCTCGGCCCAAATCCGAACGATCTAGCTGTTTGGATCTAGCTAATCGCACCGCGCCCCCCTTCGGCCTTATCTATGGCCTCAACGTTCTGCGTCACTCTGGGGTTAAGGGTCAAAAGAGGATGCGGACGTTTTTTGGACAGTTTCAATCTCACGCTACATTGACTTTTCGGTATTCGGCAATGCTCAAACCAT
>NZ_JAGPZB010000042.1:0-543 GCF_024454115.1 Corynebacterium sp. CCUG 65737 | reverse complement strand
CAATCGGCATCCAAAAAGGCCAGATCTAACCCCCACGACACGCCGAGCCAGACACACATTTTGACCCTTAACCCTCACTCTGGCGCGCGAAAGCGGCAGTCGCGGCACAAAGAAACCCCAGTTCAGACCAGAACTGGGGCTATACTGTGGTCCTAGCTGGGATCGAACCAGCGACCTTTCCGGTGTGAACGGAACGCTCTTCCACTGAGCCATAGGACCTCGCAAGCGATCAAGCGATGCTGTGCTTAGCGCGAGAGATACATTAACACCAGGTTGCCAAAAGACCATAATCGCGGGACCTTCAAGGGTGGGGTGAAGCCGTCGATAAGCATGCGCGCGACAGTGACCACCGCAAATGTAAGTAACATGGTGGCGATTTGGCTTAGGCCACGACGACACATTAAAGTTTTGAGTCGCACTAGTTCAGATGAACAGAGTTCAACACAGTTCATATGGGCACAGTGAGTGCGGATGTAGCGCAGTTGGTAGCGCATCACCTTGCCAAGGTGAGGGTCGCGAGTTCGAGTCTCGTCATCCGCTCCA
>NZ_JAGPZB010000041.1:0-571 GCF_024454115.1 Corynebacterium sp. CCUG 65737 | reverse complement strand
CTTAAGTTCTAGTGGTCGTTGCAACACTGATCTGAAGGGTTGGTGTTGGTGATGACGGTGTCACGGTGGGATCCACCGGTTGAGGAGATCACTCGGTTCCACCAGTTGGTGGTGGGTGATGGTTTGTCGGTGCGTGCGGCTGGGCTGGATCTGGGATGGTCGTTAGCTACGGCGTATCGGATTGCGCATCGTGATGGGTTACCACTGCGGAATAAGACGTTGTCGTCACAGGTGGTTGACGAGATTGTTGCGTTGTTTGCCCAGAATGTCGCGCCAATGGATATTGTGCGGCGGTTGGGTGTGAATCCTTCGTCGGTATACCGGGTGGGGATATCGATTGGTGCGCGGCCCCGTCCTGCTCCTGAGGGTCGGCGGGCTGTGGCTACGGCGCGGCGAGTGGAGTATTTGGAGCTTCGGGCCTGTGGGTTGGATCGTCGTTCTGCTGCAGCTGCGTGTGGGATGGGGTTACGTGGTGCGCTTGATGTTGATAAGGGGGTGATTAAAACACGTGGTCGGCGTGTGCCGTTTGTGCCTGATGGCCAGGCAGTTTATCGCTATAAACGGCTTATGC
>NZ_JAGPZB010000040.1:0-639 GCF_024454115.1 Corynebacterium sp. CCUG 65737 | reverse complement strand
GTCGTGATGTGGTTGTCGGTGATGATCATCAGGACTTCTTCGCCGCTGTGGGCTCGGCCGATTCCTAGGCTGTAGAGCCTGCCGGCGTAGCGGATGGTGACTTTGCCGCTGGCGGCGACGACGTCGTTGCGGGTGCGCCATTCTTCTTTCGGGGTGAAGGTTGGTTCAGCTTTAGGTCCTGTTGTGTAGGCCTGGTGTGGGGTACGGCGTCCGAGTGATCGGTGGGGGCGTTCGGTGTTGTAGTAGGCGGTGAATTCGTTGAGCTGCCGTTGTAGTTGGGGGATGGTTTCTGCTGGTGGTTGTGCGTTGATCCAGCGTTTGAGTGTTTGGTGGAAGCGTTCGATTTTGCCTTGGGTTTGTGGGTGGCCTGGCCGGCCGTTTTTCTGCTGGATACGGTTGTCGTTAAGTGTTTTCTCGAATGCGTTTCTGCCGCCTTTGCGTCCGGCTAGTCGGGCGGTGAACACCAGCCCGTTGTCAGTGAGTGTGGATGCCGGTGGGCCGTAGGTGTCGATGAGGCGCTGTAGTTCTGCTGCGACAGCTGGCCCTGTAAATGCTGGCCGGGCGGTGATCGATAGCAGGTAGCGGGAGTGGTCGTCGATGAAGTCGAGGACTTCTACGCGCCTGCCGTCGATGAGGAAG